>NZ_DBHHPX010000028.1:33099-34224 GCF_057241865.1 Tractidigestivibacter sp. | reverse complement strand
CTTCTCGGCCCAGACCTCACTTGCCTGTGCTACCCACTAGAAACGCGGAAGGGCCCAAAATAAGACCCTATGGCTCCACATTTTGGCTTTACTCCCCCGATGGGGCAAGCCAAACCTGCGTACTTGGTGCCAAGGCGGCATACTGGATGAGGTGGACCCCAAGCTCCGCACGATTCGAGGCGGCGAGCTTTGCTGCGTACTCCATTGGGGTCAGCCAGCCTAGGCGTGCCTGGCCCCTCGTGTTGTAGTAGTGAATGCGCCCATCAACTCTTGTCATGATCTCCTGTGTGGTGAGGTGAGCTGTGGGCCCTATCTGTTCCTTCATCCTGCCCCAGAAGCTCTCGTTGGAGGCATTGTCCCAGCAACAGGCACGTCTTGACATGGACTGGCTGATCTTGAGTTCCTTGAGCTGGTCGAACGTGTCGAGGGCGAGCTTCTCCTCCATCGAGGTCGAGCTCGCGTGGGCGAGCACGACGTCGATCCCGCAGTCGATGATGCCCGGGAGGTAGACGAGGCTCTCGTCTCTGCAGAGCAGGCAGGTGATGTCGGCTGAGATGGCCTTGAGAGGGGCCCCACGCCCGGAACCCCTGTTCACGACGTTTTTCGCCATCCTGGGCTCGCCGTCTTTGCCGATGGGCTTGTAGGGTCTCTTGCGCTTCCTGCCCCAGGCGATGCATGATGCGCCGCGCCTCCTTGCGGTTCATCACGACGCCCTGCCCGTGCTTGGCGGCCCCGACCTTGTCGTGGTGCCTTTCCCAGGCGCCTCGGTCTTGGCGGGGGCACCCTCCCTCTCGCCTTCCCGGTAGAGTCCCATGCACTCTCTCCTTGAAGGCCTTCGAATAGACGAGCGAGCTTGCCCTGACTTCACCCACGGCATCAAGCGTAAGGAGGTAGCTGCGTTCCTCTTGAGTGAACCTTCCGTCGATCATATACGAACCTCTTTCTCTCATGAGGCTCGTCGCCTGCTCAAATCGCACTTATTCGCAATCTGGACTGTGTTGTGCGGGATAAGGGGACCAAATCCACGTTCGCTAGAACTCGCCGTTTAGCTTGAGTTGACGGGGGGGGGGGGGGTAGAATTAGACCACCAAAAAGACAGAGTAAATATTTGCCCCCATGAGCCGC
>NZ_DBHHPX010000028.1:0-33089 GCF_057241865.1 Tractidigestivibacter sp. | reverse complement strand
CCACCACCTCACAACCCACTATGCCCCAGGCTGACCGCCGCCGCGGGGCTAATGTCCCCAAAACACCCGCCCGAACATCAAGACATTTCTCCTAGATTCACCGGGGGGGGGGGGTAGAGTGAGAGCAGCCATATCACAGGGGATATAGGTGCGCCCATGCGCCGCCCCCAAGGCGGCCGGGATCGGGAAAGGCAACGAAAATGAGGAAGAAGCTATGCTGCATCATGAGCGCGGTGCTCGCGCTCAGCCTTTGCATGCCCGGAGGGGCCGTCCAGGCGATGACTGACGCCGGCGCCGCTGCCGCAACGCAGCCCACTGCGACGGCGGAGATGCAGAGCACCGCGGGTTCCGAGCGGGCCGCCGACGGGCTTGAAGAAGCCCGGGATGCAGAGGAAGACGCGACGCCGGCTGACAATACCGCTGCGGAAGAGGGCACCCAGGGCATCTTGTCCTCAGACGAGGAAGCGTCCTCCGACGGATCGAAGGCAAACACGACCAGGGGCAGCCCGGCAGAGGAGGAAGCCGTTTCCGCCACCGACGCCAGTCCCGTCCTGCGCGCGCTAGCGGCCGCACGGAAGGTCTCGGCCACGGTCACAAAGCTCTCCATCCAGAACCTGAGCGGTCAGGACGCCAACAAGGTCTATTGGACCGACAAGTTCTACCTGGCGATGGACTGGGACGCCGGCACGAACGGAGTGGACCTGCACGAGGGTGACTACTTCGACATCACGCTGCCCGACGAGATGGTCTTCCCGTCCGACAGCGCGTCGGTGGACTTCAACATCTACGCCGACGACGGCACAACGGTGGTCGCCACGGCGCATGTGACGCCGGGGACGGACAACAAGGGCGGCACGGTGCGCGTCACCTTCACCGACTGGGTGGAGGGCAAGGAGAACGTGCACGGCAACATCCGCCTGGCCGCACAGTTCGACAGGACGCAGGTGAAAACGGGCGAGGACAACACCTTCCAGATCTCCGTCAGCGGCAGGGTCGTCCCGGTCACCGTGAACATCACCGGGCCCACGGAACTCAAACCTGAGATCATCGGCAAGTGGGGGCAGTCGGCGAGCGACAAGAACCAGGCCGAGTGGTACGTCCGCATCAACCACCAGAAGGCGACCCTTTCCAACGTCGTGGTGTCCGACCACCTTTCCGAGGGCGCGGACACCGAGACCTACGTAGCCGACAGCTTCGTGCTCACCCGCGTCGAGATGGACGCCTACGGCGACGTCAAGACCGTCTACGAGACCGTCGACCTGACCGGCAAGCTCTCAATCGCCCCGGACGGCAGGTCCTTCACGCTGAACCTTGGCGACGTGCACGGCGATCAGTACCGGCTTTACTACCGCACAACCTACACGCCCGGCACGACGCTGCGCAACAACATGGAGCTCACCTCCACCGAGCAGAGCAAGACCACGAGTGCGACCCACAAGTCCGCCGACTCGGGCGGTTCGGGCACGGGCGACCTCGCCAGCAAGATCAAGCTCATCAAGGTCGACTCCGAGGACAACGCCGTAGTCCTGGCCAACGCCGTGTTCGAGGTGACGAGGCCCGACGGCACCACCTTCGAGCTCACCACCGGCGCTGACGGCACCGTGACCTCGGGTGCCCTCACCTCCGGCACCTACAAGGTCAAGGAGAAGACGGCCCCCGCGGGTTACAAGCTCAACGATACCGAGTACACCCTCACCGTCAATTCGAGCGGTGGAACCTTGCAGACCGTCGAAGACAAGCCGGTCAAGATCTCGGTCAGCGTCACCAAGAAGTGGATCGGCCCCGAAGCCGGCCCCGTCACCGTGCACCTGCTCGCCGACGGGGTGGACACCGGCAAGACGCTGACGCTCAGCGCCGACGGCGGTTGGGTGGGCAGCTTCGACAACCTGCGCAAGTGCCAGGCCGGGACCGATACCGCAATCGTCTACAGCGTCTCCGAGGACCCGGTGGAAAACTACGGCTCCGGGATCAGCGGCGACGCCGCATCCGGCTTCACCATCACCAACACCAACAGCGAGAAGGTCTCCGTCTCCGGCGCCAAGACGTGGGACGACGACAACGACCGCGACGGCGTGAGGCCCGACTCCATCACCGTCCGCCTGCTGGCCGACGGCGCCGAGGTCGCCTCCACGACCGCCACCGCCGCCGGCGGCTGGGCCTACAGCTTCGACGGGCTGGCGAAGTACGACTCGAAGGACGGCCACGAGATCGCCTACACGGTGACCGAGGACGCCGTCCCGAACTACGCCACGGCCGTAGCCGGCACCGCCATCACGAACTCCTACACCCCCGGCAGGACCTCCGTCACCGTGACCAAGGCCTGGGACGACGCCAACGACCAGGACGGCATCCGTCCCGATTCCGTGAAGGTCCAGCTCTACGCCGACGGCGAGCCCTCTGGCGACCCGGTGGAGCTTTCCGCCGACAACCAGTGGACCCACACCTGGACCGGCCTGTTCCTGAAGGACGGCGGCAGGCAGGTCTCCTACACCGTCCGCGAGGTCGACGTGCCCGACGGATACACCGCCTCCGTATCCGGCGATGCCACGGCCGGCTTCACCGTGACCAACGTGCACGAGCCCGAGACAGTCTCGGTCCCCGTGGAGAAGAAGTGGGTCGGCGGCGAGGGCGGCGCGGTCACCATCCGCCTGCTCGCTGACGGCGTCGACACGGGCATGACGCTCTCGTTGGACAAGGCCGGCAACTGGACCGGCTCCTTCGATGGCCTCCCCAAGTTCAAGGGCGGCAAGGCAGTCACGTACACCGTTTCTGAGGACGCGGTCGAGGGCTACGCCTCCGAGATCTCGGGGGACGCGGCCTCCGGCTTCACCGTGACCAACACGAAGGACGACGCCCCCGAGAAGCCCGCCGGCAAGTCCGAACCGACGCCCAAGGGCTCTCTCCCGCAGACCGGCGACGAGGGCATGCTGCCCATTGCCCTGCTGGCCGCCGCATCCCTCGTGGCCTTCTTCGCGGCGGCCCTCGCCCGCCGTAGAGAGTCGACGGCACGTCAGGGAGCGGGCAATCACGCACTCCATCAGAAGCGATAGGAGCCTGGCTGCACCGTAAAGACAGGTAGAAGCAGGCCGGCCTGAAGCCCCAGCCGCCCCGGTCGGAAGCGAGGAGATCGCCCCGGCCGGGGCGGCCTGCTTATGCAGCCGGGAGAGGAGGCATCTGGGGCGTGTCGCCCGCCGCATCCAGCGAGAACCCGGCTGTACGGCCGGGCGGCGGCATCGTGACGGCCCTTGGCCGCCCACTCCCTGCGAGAGCGGGCCGAGCGAACCTGCTCCTCTCGATTCAGGCCGATGCATCTTGGAACAGGGAACCGGCCGCCAGCCGAGAGCATGCCGGACGTTCCGGCGGCTCCTAAAGCTCCCATCGCGGCCGCAGCGGCCCCAAGGAACGGGTGCGTGGTCATCGCTGCCGCCTTGCTCCTCACATGCTCTGTCGTTCCCCCTCCTTCGGCAGCATTGCCCCCTCTGTGCCCAATGTCATTAACTTAAGCGGATGGCATACGAGTCGGCATCGCTTAGCAAGGCTCCGTTCCTGTAGTGGGAACGGGGCCTTCTTCGTTTCAGTCAATTGGTCTGAAAGCCTCCTCACACAGTCCTCAAACGACCAGACTGCATGTCATTATGTAGCGGGGGCATGTTTCTGAAGGTTCGGCGGAAGAGGGGCAAGGCCGGCGAGGAGGTGCTCTGCGCATCCGTGGCCGAGGACAGGCGCCAGGGCAAGCAGGTCGTACAGCGCACCGTCGTGAGCATTGGGCGCGTCACCGAGGAGCAGGTGCCCTACCCGAGGGCCGCGCGGTCGTAGGAGAAGCCGAGGCTGGTTTGGGACGATTGACCAGGGGGTTGCGCCGTGGGTGCGTCCGACCGCATCGGGAGGGATCTCGAGCCCGTCAGAAGCGACGAGTTCGCGGCCGCCTGCCGCCGCAGGCCCGAGGAATTCACGAGGCGCCGCAAGGTGCCCCACGACGTGCTCGTCGAAAGCGTCGTCTGCCGCAGGGGGCGCACCCTTAGGATCGAGATGCGCGAGCTCGGGAGGGGGCTCGGCATGGGGAGCCCGATAAGCGTGCCCGGCTACCTCAGGCAGCGCGAGAAGCCCGACCCCGCCGCGCTGGAGATGCTGATGCGCCACCACGCCGCGCAAGCCTGCGCCGACGGGGACGCCCCGACGTTCCGTGGCATGCACGTGCTGGCGATCGACGGCTCGACGGCCAACGTCCCCACGAACGCCGCTGTCATCGCCGCCTACGGCGGCTCGTCGGCGAGGCACGGCAAGGTGCAGGCCTTCTGCGGGCTGTCCGCCGTCTACGACGTGATCGCCAGGCAGGTGGTCGGGATCGAGGTCACGGCTGACGGGTTTGACGAGCGCTCCCTCGTGCCCGGCCACGTCGAGGGCGCCCGCGAGGCGCTGCGCGGCGAGCCGTTCGTGGTCGTGATGGACCACAGGTACCCGTCCTTCCCGCTGCTGGCGCTGCTCTCCCACGGGCCCGTCGACGCCAGGTGCGTGCTCGTCGACATCGGCGGCGAGGCGCCCGAGAAGCTCGTCACTAACCTGCCCGCGTCGTTCACGCCCGAAGACCTGAGGGGGCTCTACCACCCATGCCGGGGCGTCGAGACCTGCTCCCAGATACCCAAGGACCGGCTGCAGCTGGAGAACCTGACCGGCACGAGGCCCGCCCTGATAGAGCAGGGCATCTACGCGACGGCGTACCTGCTCAACGTCGCGTTCGACATCGCGAACGAGGCCGACGCGGCCGCGCTCGCCTCGGGCGCGCCAGAGCGCCACAGGCACCGGATGACGGTGAACAGGAGCTTCGCGCTGGGCGTCGTGAAGGACGGGCTCCTCGGCATGCTGCTCGCCGGCGACGGCGAGCGCGACGGCATCCTGGCCGGGATCGTGGGAGAGCTCAAGGGGTGCCTTGTGCCCGTGTGCCGAGAGAGGTCGTACCCGCGTGCCGGGGGTGGAGCGCAACTACGCAAACAGGTACAGCAACACGCACAAGCGCGTTTTCTGAAGGGCCCTCGCGGAGGCGGCGGCCCCGGCGCCACCCTGATCCCGCCGCAGGGGCCCTCGCCTGCGGCGCCGACATGCAAACGGGGAACACGAGAGAACCCCGAAGCCGCATCTGGCTTCGGGGTCTCGCATTGGGGAAACCCCTATGCCTTCGCCATGACGGGGGATGCCACCAAGGGCTTCTCGCCTGGCGTTGGTAATGCTGCGGTTGCGGACGGTCTAACCTTCTCGCATGGCTTTGCTGGTCGGCCGGAGCCTCAGCCCGAACAGCCGGCACCCGCAGAGATGGCGATCCTCGGCGTCAAGATGCCGGTTATGGGGGACGCCACATGGGGTCTTCTCCAGGTGTGTGTTGCAGCCTGCGCCGGCGGGGTCTCGCTGCTGGTCCTTACAGCATGCAGGAAGAAGAAGGAGCGTGCGAGCCGTGCGGGCCGGTCTGCGTGACGCCCGAACCGGGGTCGCTGCCTCTACGTTGTCGCGTACTTCTCGTCTAGCAGCAGCGGGACAAACAGCTTGGTAAACAGCGCAAGCCAGATGAGCGATATGCAGAAGCCGGCAAGAACGTCCGAGGCGTAATGGACACCCAGGTAGATGCGGCTGATACCGATAAGGGCAATCACCAGCGCAAACCCGATCACGCAAAGCCAGCGCACAAAGCGGTCGCGCTCGTAGTGCCACACCATCCAGGCGAGAAGCCCGTAGAACGCCATCGCCACCATTGAGTGCCCAGAGGGGAAGCTGTAGCCCGTCTCGGCAATGAGACGGAACCCATCCGGCCTGGGGCGTTGGATAATCTGCTTGAGCAGGATGTTGAGTGCCGCGGCACACGCGAGGTTCACGGCTGTGCATACACCCGGACGCCTTCCAGGGGCAAACGCCTCCACGGTTAGCAGCATCACCAAGAGCACGACGGGCTGAGCCAGCTCGGAGATGGTCTCCATGATGGGCGTGAGCCACGGCTGGCGTAGCGTCTCAACAAAGAGCAGGTAGGCACCAGAGTCGAGCTTGGTGAGCTCGCCCTCGCCAACCTCCTCGAGAAGCCAGAGGAAGATGCAGACCGCAGCGGCGGCGAGAATGAGACGGAGGTTCTCTCGCACCAGCCTTCGAAAGGTGTGGCGCTTCTCCGCCAGGTGTTCGGGCATGCGGAATCCTCTCTCTGGGACCGACATCAAAAGGGGCAGACGCCAGAAAGGCATCTGCCCCGCGCAGCTCACAAGTCTAGAGCAAGTGGCGGCTGCCGGCCTGCCCGCACGAGAGTTTACAGGTAGGCCTCAAGCTCCTTCTTGAGCTCGGCCTTGGGCATGTTGCCCACCATCGTGTGGACGGGCTTGCCGGCCTTGAAAAGGATGAGCGTGGGGATGGAGACAATGCGGAACCTGGTAGCCAGGTCCGCCTCCTCGTCCACGTTGCACTTGTAGACGTCGAGCTTGTCGCTCAGCTCGCCAGAGACCTCTTCGACCACGGGGCCAAGGGCGCGGCAGGGGCCACACCAGGACGCCCAGAAGTCAACAAGGACGGGCTTTGCGGAGCTGGCTATGACGGAGTCGAACTTGTCGGTAGTGATAGCGGCTGTAGCCATGTCTGCCTCCCAGCGGATGCGGACGCATTCGCCCGCGGTTTCGTGTCGAGACGGCTTATACCCGATTTACACTGGGTATGACATGGGGTGCAAAATGCTATCTCTATCATCGCATGTGAGCGGTCGGTTGCCCTGGCGAGTGGCACTGGGGCTGCGGCGGTTGCAAACTAGGCGAGCGACAGGCGGTACTGCAAGGAGGCGCGATGGCAACAGAGCGGGACAGGCGTCGCGAGGCGTACGTGGGCAAGGTCCGTGCAGAGCTCTCTGGCCTGGCGACCCATGGCGTGCGCATGGGTGGCAATGCGTTCTCCGCGGTGGTTCTCGCCAAGGGCGAGCTCTCGCCTGAGGAGCGCGACGGGGCAGAGCTTCTTTCTGGCCCAGATGGCGTGGCGCTGAGAAAGTCGCTGGCAAAGCTTGGCTATGAGCCGGAGGATTGGTGCACGCTCTTCCTGCCGGCACCGGGGAGCGAGGGTGCCCTTGCGGCGTCTCTTGTGCGAGAGGCGCTCACGGCGCTCGACCCCGCGACGCTTGTGTGCTGCGATAGCGCTGCCGCCCAGGCCGTGCGTGATGCCTACGCCGACGACCTTGCCAACATGCATAGCTTCCAGGAGGCCATGCTCGAGCCGGGCTATGTGGTCTACGTGCGCGGAGTTCGCGTCCTTGCCTTGGGTGGCTTTGCCAATGCCCTTGGCAGCTCGCGCCAGAAACAGGTCATGTGGGCAAGGCTCAAGCAGATATCTCCTTTGGGAGAGCCTTTCTAGCATTCAGTTGACGTGCAGACGCGCTATCCTTGAACTGTATGTTGTCGACTACGACAAGGAGCACGCCATGCCAAACATTCCCGCACCCGTCGACGCAACCCAGACTGCTGCCTGGAAGGCACTTCAGGACCACCACGACAAGCTCGTTGCAGATGGCATTAGCCTTAAGGAGTGGTTCGAGGAGGACGCTGGCCGCGTGAGCAAGTTTTCCTATGACCTCAACGACCTGCACCTTGACCTCTCCAAGAACCTCGTGACCGAGGAGACCCTCAGGCTCTTGTGCGACTTGGCACGTGAGACGGGCGTCGAGGAGCGCCGCGCCGCCATGTTCGAGGGCGTCCACATCAACACCACCGAGGATCGCGCGGTGCTGCACTCCGCGCTGCGCCGTCCCGCTGCGGACGCAGGCAAGCTCGTGGTGGACGGCCAGGACTGTGTGGCAGACGTGCACGAGGTTCTCGACCGTATGTACGCTTTTGCCGAGCGCGTGCGCTCTGGCGAGTGGAAGGGCGTCACCGGCAAGGCCATCAAGAACGTGGTCTCCATTGGCATCGGCGGCTCTGACCTTGGCCCGGTCATGGTATACGAGGCCCTCAAGCCCTATGCAGACGCGGGCATTGGCGTGCGCTACGTCTCCAACATCGACCCCAACGACATGGCCGAGAAGGTCAAGGGACTTGACCCCGAGACCACGCTGGTGATTGTCGTCTCCAAGACGTTCACCACGCTCGAGACCATGACCAACGCGCGCGAGGCAAAGGCATGGCTGCTGGGCGAACTCAAGGCTGCGGGTGCCATCGATGGCTCCGAGGCCTCTGTTGCCGACGCGGTGAAGTGCCACTTCGTGGCCGTCTCCACCAACCTCAAGCTGGTCGAGGACTTTGGCATCGACCCGCAGAACGCCTTTGGCTTCTGGAGCTGGGTCGGCGGCCGCTACTCCGTCGATTCTGCGGTGGGCCTCTCGCTGATCATTGCCTTTGGCCCCAAGGTCTTCGACGAGTTCCTTGCGGGCTTCCACGACGTTGACCGCTACTTCTGCGAGACGCCGCTCGAGAAGAACGCTGTGGCGCTCATGGGCCTCATCAACGTGTGGTACTCGAACTTCTTTGGTGCCGAGAGCCACGCGGTCCTTCCCTACAACCAGTACCTACACCGTTTCCCGGCCTATCTGCAGCAGCTCACGATGGAGTCCAATGGCAAGTCCACGCGCTGGGATGGGACCGCAGCCACCTCCACGACGGGTGAGATTTTCTGGGGTGAGGCCGGCACCAACGGCCAGCACTCGTTCTACCAGCTCATTCACCAAGGAACGCACCTGATTCCGGCAGACTTCATCGCCTTTGTGAATACGCCGAACCCCGCCAAGGATGGCGAGCAGGACGTGCACGAGCTGTTCCTCTCCAATTTCCTCGCGCAGACCAAGGCGCTCGCCTTTGGCAAGACCGCCGACGAGGTCCGTGCCGAAGGCACGGCCGAGTGGATGGTGCCCGCACGCTGCTTCTCGGGTAACCGCCCGACAACGTCCATCTTTGGCATTAGGCTCGACGCGCATGCGCTCGGCGAGCTCATTGCGCTCTACGAGCACATCGTCTTTGTCGAGGGTACGGTCTGGGGGCTCGATTCCTTTGACCAGTGGGGCGTTGAGCTGGGCAAGCAGCTTGCCAAGCAGATCACCCCCGCGTTCCATGACGACGCGGCCCTCTCGCAGCAGGATGCATCGACGCAGGCGCTCATCGCGTTCTATCGTGCGCACAGGGAATAGGTTGCGGGTCAGAGCGTGATTGCGTCTCGTTGGCGTGGCATCCGCCTGCATCGGCCAGGCGGACGCTTTTTTCGACTGCGCTGACGTTGGCGGACAGCTTTACGCCGTCGCCTAGCAGTTCCCCACATGGACGTGGGGAAGGCACTCTCGCGCAACGTCGGCAAGGCGCATCACGCACGAGATGGGCGTGGGGCGGGCGTCGGCCATGTGCCAGCGTGGGAAGAAGCGCGTGACGTGCAGCACGATGTCCCTGTCTATCTTGGCAAGCCATGCCGCCTCCTGGCGCATGGCGGCTTCGGAGTCGTTCAGGCCGGGCACGATAAGCGTCGTCACCTCAAGGTGGCAGGAGGGGCTGGTTCCCAGCGTCTCTATCGTCGCCCGAACGTCATCAAGGCAGCCGCCCAGCCCCTGATACCCCTCGGCCGAGAAGCACTTGAGGTCTATGTTTGCGGCATCAAGCAACGGTGCGAGAGCACCCACTACGTGGGTGGATGCACACCCGTTGGAGACAAGCACGTTGGTAAGTCCCTTCTCGTGGGCAAGCTCTGAGCAGTCTCGCACGTACTCCCAGCCAACCAGGGGCTCGTTGTATGTGTGAGCGATGCCAATGACCGTCGGGTCACGCCTCGCGCAGTCCTGCGCCAGGTCCACCAGCTCATGTGGTGAGACTTCGCGCCAGGGAACGCCGCCTGCGCCCCCCTGCGATATCTCGAAGTTCTGGCAGAACGGGCAACGCATGTTGCAGCCATAGCTCCCCACGGAAAGGACGCGGCATCCAGGGTGCCACTCTGCCAATGGCTTCTTCTCAACGGGGTCAACTGCGATGGAGGTGAGCCGGCCGTAGTTACCTGCTGCCACGCGCCCGTCCCTGCAGGTGCGCGCGCGGCAGAACCCCACGCCTCCCTCGGGGATCGCACAGTGGTGCCAGCAGACATCGCAGATGATGGGGCCGGATGTGCTGTTGGAACTCACGTATGCCTCACGACCTCGAATCGCTGGAGCTGGTACGTGTCGCGGCAAAGGTCGATGCCGCCCTTGCGTGCGGCAATGCTTACCTGCTCAGAGACGGTATCTATCCCGTCAAGGTTCGGTAGGAGCAGTCCGCGCCTGCCGTCTGTGCAGCTCACGATGACGCCATAGCGCTTGGGGTCGAGCTGGTCCATGGACTCCACAGGCTCGGGCGCGCCCAGAACGTCCACGTCGTAGACGAGCCTGCCCAGCTCGCTTGCGGATATGGGCGGGAAGCGCGGGTCGTGCTCTCCGGCGGAGATTGCATTCGCGCAGATCTCCTCCGCAAGGTTGTCCTGGACCGGCGCAATTGTGCCAATGCATCCGCGCAGCTCGCCGTCCTTCTTGAGCGAGACAAACGCGCCGGCTCGGGTTGAGAGAAGCTCCGTGGGAAGGCCGGGCCTCTCGCTTGGCGTGACGTGGCGCCGTTCGCGCACGTAGGTCTCAAGCGAGAAGCGTGCAAGCGAGACGTACGCGTCCTCTTCCGACTTGCGACGTGCGAGGTCTGCCTCGCAAAATGCCTCGTATTGCTCGAGAAGCGCACGGCTCTCGTCCATGCCCTCCTCGCCCACAGGCGTGAACGCGGCAACACCATAACCCACGCCAAAGGGACCCTCATAGGAGAGAAGCTCTGGCTTGATGGCCGTGCGGTCAAGGGCACCGGCCATGATCTGGAAGCTGCGCAGGCCACACTCGGCTGCACGCTCGGCAAAGCCGCGATCCATCGTGAGGAGGGAGAGCAGGTCCCCCGTTGAGAAGGCATGCGTGACCTTCTCGTCGAATTGCGGGCCCTCGGGCGCAAAGCCGTACGGGCCGCTCTCGAGCAGCTTGTGCGAGAGGTCACCAGACGCCACATAGACCACGCGGCGCCCAAGGTCTTTGGCGACACGCTGCACCAGCATGCCCATGCGGTAATGATCTGCGGGCGAGAGACCCGATATCCCCATGCGCACAACCTCGAAGTCCTTGATGTGGCGCCGGATGAAGTGGAGAGGAATCATGGTTCCGTGGTCAAGAGACGGGTCGCGTTCCCCCTTGCAGCCTGCGGAGAGGGACTCCCGCCTGCACGCACGGGCAAGCGCATGCACGAACTCCTGGTCATACGTCGCCTCGTAGCGGGCTTGCGGCGCGCCAAACTGCCTAAAGCTACCCGAGGCACCGCGTCCCGGCGAGATGTGGATGTAGTCCGCATACATCACCGAATGTGGACTCGAGATAACAACCGTGTCTGGGGCAAGCTCCGCAACGCGGCGCCCCATCTCGTCATACGCAGCGACGGTGGCGGCGATCTCCTCTCGTCCAGAACCCACGCCTGGAATGATGAGTGGCGGATGCGGAACGGCAAAAGCTGCAACAATGCTCATGACAGAGACCCCCTTTGGCCCGCTACCAGAGTCCATACCCATTGGAGGGCGCATCGTACGCCCGCTTTCGGCGTATGGGCGAGAGCTGTTGGCAGCAGACGTGGGGCCGGAGAGCCTAGTGCTTGCCCTTCTTGGGCTCGTGGTCGAGGAGGAAGCGAATGAGCGCCTGGTAGCGGCCCTCGCTCATGGGTGCGCGCGGAATGTACACGTAGCGCTTGCTGCCAAAGTTGACGACCGTGGCCTCGTTGCTCGAGCGGGAGTGCTTGAGCTTTGAGAGGGGATACTCCGCCACGCGGTCGTCCGGGCCCTCATCGACAACCTTGTCCTCGGTCACCACGATGTGGTGGCGGTTGTTCTCGCCAACCAGGCCCAGCGTGCTCTTGCGCGCAAGGAAGGTGGCAAAGCGGCTCCAGTTGGTGGTGATAGATGACGTGACAACGGCAATGACCAGCAGGGATATGGTGAGCGCGATGTTGTCGACCATGCTCACGAGCGCAAAGATGAGCAGGGCAAGCGAGAGGATCGCGACGCCGTTGAAGAGGTCCTTCATGCGGTCGGGACCGTAGAGGTTGGCCGCGCGGGCCAGCTCGTACTCGTTCATGTCATATGAGAGCGAGAAGAGGGGCTTGCCGTACCGCTTGTCGAGCTTGGACTGACGGGCGGCTTCCTCGGTCGCCTTGCGTGCCTTTGCGTTGGGCCTCTTTGCCATGGGTCCTCCTTGTTGCCATCGCATACGTGCAGCATGGTAGCGCATCGGGGCGCATGCGTGGCACAGCGGCGTGTCGTCGGGCACGTGCGGGCCGCCTTGCCATGCGAGGTTGTGGACAAATTGTCTGCCACGTGTGCTTGGCCGATGGATTAAACCGTTCACGCCGCGGGCACGGTTGGGGGCGCCGTCTTGGGGCATGATATACCGCGAGCAGAGGCGCGCGGCGTGACTGGCATGGGCCTTGCGCTGCGACCTGCGTGAGCTTCAAACAGCTTGGCAGCTGCCAAAAGTGGGGGCCTTCGGATCTGATCAGTCCGTGGGCCTCCGTCTATTGTCTGAGCTGGTAAGGCCCTGTGTCGGCTGGCTTCCGCCGTTCTAGGCCCTTCTTCCTCTCATCGCCGAATGTGTTGCGGACCGTCACACAATCGTGCACGAATGTGTGACGAGCGCAGGACGTCACAGAAACGTCGGCGAATGTGTAGCGCGCTGCAACACATTCGTCGACTGAATCGCTCCCCGTTGTCGCTACTTCGTCGAAATCGAATGGAATTCGTAGTTGTGGACGTGCCGCGAGATGGAATACTCAAACGGACGCCCGTCATCCAGGTAGCCGGTCTGCTCCACTTCGAGCAAGGGCTCTCCCTCGGGGACGTTGAGGCGCTTTCTCTCCTCGGCTGTGGGCATTACCGCCCTGATGATGCGGTGAGCACTGGCAATCTTGAGGCCTAGGTCGTTCTCGATGAACGAGTAGATGGAGGTCTGCACGTTTTTGAGCTTGAGGTCCTGAATCACGTCGATGGGCATGTAGGTGTACTCGATGACGTGCTGCTTGCCATTGGCGCAGCGCACGCGGCATACGTGGTAGGCAAAGGAATCGTCGTCCACATCAAGAGCCACGGCAACATGGTGTGGCGGTCGCACAACGGAGAAGTCGTAGACCACGGTCTCGACCTTCTCGCCGCGTGCCTCGTGCTCTTTGAGAAAGCCCGTCATCTGGCCGGAGACGTCATTGGCGCCTGGGGTGGCGCTTGAGGTCTCGACCTTCTTCACGAACGAGCCTGATCCGCGCCTGCGGGAGATGAGCCCCTCCGTCTCAAGCTCACCCAGGGCCTTGTTGATGGTGATCTTGCTCACTTCGTACTGCTCGCACAGCTTGTTTACGGACGGCAGCTGGGAGTACGCGGGATACGTCCCGTTCTTGATAGCAAGACGCAGGTCATCAATGACGATTTGATACTTGAGCACGGCGGCGCACCTCTTTTCTCACATGAGTAACTGTAATGCGGCAAGGGTCCTCGCCGGCGCGAGGACCCCACTCACCGCTAAATATCTACCGCTTAAAGCAAAGCGATATTTCTGATTTATAGAACATTCTAAAAGATATAATCTGACATGTAAGATTAGGAATAGCACATGTATAAAGATGTGATTACCGGGCGCACGCCCGGAGAGAAGGGAGGGGGCAAGCGTTGGCACAAGAGAGCTGCAGGCTGCCGGATGACTTCTTCTTTGGCGCGGCCATGTCCGGCCCGCAGACGGAGGGCCGCTGGCGTGACGGTGGAAAGCTTGAGAACCTGTGGGACACGTGGTCCAATCTCAACATCACGGACTTCCACAACCGCGTGGGCTCCTACGCGGGCAACGACTTCTCCAGTCGTCGTCACGAGGACCTGGAGTTCCTCAAGTCCCTGGGCCTTACCTCCATGCGCACCTCTATCCAGTGGAGCCGCCTGCTTGATGCCGATGGCAACGTGAACCCGGAGGGCGCAAAGTACTACCACGAGCTCTTCGCGGATGCCCGCGAGGTTGGCCTCGAGGTCTTCGTGAACCTCTACCACTTTGACATGCCCACCCATCTGTTCCGTCGCGGTGGATGGGAGAGTCGCGAGGTGGTTGAGGCCTACGCGCACTACGCGACTCTGGCGTTTCGCACCTTCGGCAAGGAGATTCGCCACTGGTTCACGTTCAACGAGCCGATCGTTGAGCCGGAGCAGCGCTATACGAATGGCGAGTGGTATCCGTTCATCAGGAACTACGCGCGAGCCCGTGCGGTGCAGTACAACATCTCGCTTGCCCACGCGCTGGCCGTTCGCGAGTACCGCGCGGCAAAGGAGGAGGGATGCCTCCTCGACGACTCGCGCATTGGTCTCATCAACTGCTTCACGCCGCCCTACACGCGCGAGAACCCAAGCGCAGCGGACCTCGAGGCAGTGCGCATGACCGACGGCGTGTGCAACCGCTGGTGGCTCGACCTCGTGACCAAGGGGGAGCTTCCGCAAGACGTCATCTCCACGCTGGCGTCGCGCGGCATCGAGCTGCCCCGCCGCCCGGAGGATGACCTCATCCTCTCCGATGGCAAGGTCGACTGGCTGGGCTGCAACTACTATCATCCCGAGCGCGTGCAGGCGCCGGCGGCCGACGTGGACGAGAACGGCATCCCCCAATTTGCGCAGCCCTACGTCTGGCCCGAGGCCGAGATGAACAAGAGTCGCGGCTGGGAGATCTATCCCCAGGGGCTCTACGACTTTGCCATGAAGACCCGCGACGAGTACCCAGACCTCGAGTGGTTCGTCTCGGAGAACGGCATGGGCATTGAGCGCGAGGACCTCAGGAAGGATGAGAGCGGCGTCATCCAGGACGACTACCGCGTGGACTTCGTCCGCCGCCACCTCGAGTGGATTGCCCGTGCCATCCAGGATGGCGCCAAATGTCGCGGATACCACTACTGGGCCGTGATCGACAACTGGTCGTGGGCCAACGCCTTCAAGAACCGCTATGGCTTCGTTGAGGTGGATCTTGAGGATGGGTACAACAGGCGGCCGAAGAAGTCTGCCGCCTGGCTCAAGAAGGTAGCTACGACCCACGTGGTCGACTAGCTTTGCTTGGCTGAGACACCAAACGGAAAGGGGAGAGTAATGGCAGAAGATACCGTCCAGGACGATGGGAAGAAGTCGTTCCTCGACAGCTTTGCGGAGTTCTCTGCAAAGGTGGGCAACCAGGTTCACCTCAGGAGCCTGCGCGACGCCTTTGCGACCGTCATGCCAATCTACATCCTGGCGGGCATCGCGGTGCTCATCAACAACGTCGTGTTCCCGCTGTTCCTTGCCGGCGACGCGCTCGCGGCCGCCCAGTACTGGGGAAACGCCATCACCCAGGGTACGCTCAACGTGGCAACGGTGGTGCTTGCGGGCATCGTGGGCTACTGCCTCGCCAAGAACAAGCGCTTCGAGAACGCCATCGCATGCGTGGTCATCGGCATCGCCGCCCTGTGCATCATGATGCCGCAAACCGTCAACAGCGCAGCGGCTTCCATCTCTGACTTCACCGAGCTCACGTACAAGAGCACGACCGATGCGAGCGCCGACGCCTATGCCGTGAGCCGCGACGAGGTCGAGAGCGGCCTCGCGATTCCCGAGGGCTACGAGCTCTCCTCGGTGAGCTCCAGCTCTGTCTCCAACGTGTTCTCCAAGACCTACACCGGCGCGAACGGCCTCTTTGGCGCCATCATCATCGGCCTCGTGGCTACCACGGTGTTCATCAAGCTCTCCCAGAACGAGAGGCTCCGTGTGAATCTGGGCGAGGGCATCCCACCCGCGGTGTCCGACTCGTTCAACACCATGTTCCCCATGCTCATCACGCTCTCGATCTTTGGCCTTGTCGCCGCCCTGCTCCATGGCATCTGGTCGACCGACCTCATGTCACTGATCAATACCTGCATCGCCGCGCCTCTCAAGGGCTTTGTGAACGCAGGCCCGTGGTTCATCATCCTGGTCTACACGTTGGCCAACCTGCTCTTCTGCCTGGGCATTCACCAATCCACGATCTCTGGCGTGCTGGCTGAGCCCATCCTCACCATCCTCATCACCGAGAACATGGCCATGTTCGCCGCCGGCGAGGCCATCCCAGCCGACCACTACATGAACATGCAGATCATCAACACCTTTGCCCTCATCGGCGGCTCCGGCTGCACGCTGATGCTCCTTGCTGACACCTTCCTGTTCTCCAAGAACAAGGCCTCGAAGGACATCGCAAAGCTCGCCCTGCTCCCTGGCATCTTCAACATCAACGAGCCCGTCATCTACGGCTACCCCGTCGTGTACAACCTGCCCCTGATGATTCCGTTCGTGCTCGTCCCCGACCTGTTCATCGGCCTGACCTACGCGCTCACCTGTGCCGGCATCCTTGCGCCCTGCGTGGTCATGGTCCCTTGGACCACCCCGGTCTTCATCTCCGGCTTCCTGGCTGTGGGCGGTGGCTCCGCCGGTGTGGTCGCCGTCATCTGGCAGGTCATCGAGTTTGCGCTCGGCATGGCCATCTACCTGCCGTTCATGAAGGTTTCTGAGCGCGTTCAGGCTAAGCAGGCTGCCGAGGCCGAGGCCATTGAGGCAGCATAAGAGCACATAGTTCTGCGGCGGCCGGGGTGTCAGCCCGGTCGCCCGTTGCACCAAGAGAGGGAAAGGGAAACGCCCAACCGGTCATACGGGAGGGCACGTACGAGGGAGATTTGCCATGAAGACCATTCTGCTCGCCTGCAATGCCGGCATGTCCACCAGTCTGCTCGTTCAGAAGATGCAGAAGGAGGCCCAGGCCCAGGGGCTAGACGTCCAGATCAAGGCCAACCCGCTGAACAAGGCGCTCGAGCTTGTCGATGAGGCGGACGTCTTGCTCCTTGGCCCCCAGATTGCCTATGCCAAGAAGGAGGCCGTCGAGGCCGCCGGCGACAAGCCCGTCGCCGTCATCGCGATGACCGACTACGGCCGCATGAACGCCAAGAAGATCCTTGGCGACGCCATGAAGCTGATGGGCGAGTAGGGACAGCGTCCAGCACTGCAACGACCGTTGCGCATCTCGCGCAGAAAGGCACGAAATGGCTACCGAAGAAGAGAGGCTTGAGGTCACGCAAGAGGCGGCATTCCAGATCATCGCCATGGTGGGCTCAGCAAAGTCCCAGTACATCGAGGCTATCCAGAAGGCCAAGGAGGGCGACATCGAGGGTGCCAAGGCGCTCATCGAGAGCGGCAACAAGGACTTTAACGAGGGGCATTGCGCGCACCTGGCCCTCCTTCAGCAGTCCGCCATCGACAACAAGAACGTGACCTTCTCGCTCATTCTTGTGCATGCTGAGGACCAGCTCATGCAGGCCGAGTCGTTCCGCATCATCGCGGAGGACTTCATCGACGTGTACGAGAGGCTCGCCGAGAAGAAATAACCCGGGAGACTTTTGGCCATTTGCCCCTCCCTCTTTGCACCCGCCGGTTCCCTCCTGGCGGGTGCTTTTGCGTGCGGAGGCAGGTGGGGTGCCGGGCCTTCTCGGCATGCCCGTATCTCTCGACGTTGCAACGCCTTTCTCGCCTCTCTTGGCCATGTCCTTGTTTGTCGCGTTTTGGTGGCGCAGCGGCAGCGCTGACGCTTCTTTGGTAGAGTGTTCACCAGCGCGTTGGATGGGTTCGGGTGACGCAACACCTCGAACCTGGTCAGGGCCGGGAGGCAGCAGCCATAAGGGGCCTCTGGCGGGCACCCGTTCCCATCGAGCGCGCTGCTGAGCCCCACAGACCGCGCAGTGCACGGCCGTTGGGGCTTTTTTCTAGTCCAGGCAACCCGATGGGGGTCTCATGGGATTCATCGATTTTATCGTCAACCTGCTGCACGACCCGCGCGCGGCCATTGCGGGCTGGATTGCGGCTGGCCCCCTCACCGCGTATGGCTTCGTTTTTCTCATCATCTTCATCGAGACGGGCGTGGTGTTCTTCCCGTTTCTGCCGGGCGACTCGCTGCTATTTGCGTCCGGGTTCTTCGCACAGGGCGGGGGGTTCAACATCTTTGCGCTTCTCGGTGTGGCGTGGGTTGCCGCCATCCTGGGTGACCAGTGCAACTTCATGATCGGCCACTTCTTTGGCACGAAGATCGTGGCCTCCGGCAAGGTCAAGGCCATGACGCCCGAGCGCATGGAGAAGAGCGAGAAGTTCCTGGAGAGGTGGGGCCACCTCGCCATCTTCCTGGGACGCTTCTTCCCGTTCATCCGCACGTTCGTGCCGTTCATCGCCGGCATGGGCGGCATGCACTGGCGCAACTTCGTTATCTTCAACGTGCTGGGCGGAATCACGTGGTCCACGCTATTCACGCTGCTGGGGTACTTCTTCGGCGGCATCCCCGCCGTGCAGGAGCACTTCGAGCTTGTGGTTGTGGGGATTATCCTGGTGTCCGTGATTCCGGCGGTCGCCGGGGCGATTCGCGCTCGCATGGGCGCCAAGAAGGTTGCCGACGCGGAGTAGGGTGTGGTGGCAGATGCCTGGCAGGCGGGCGCTTGCGGGGTCGCCAATCGCCGCGCTTCTCGAACGTTTGGAGGCCTCTAACCGGCAAAACCCCGCGTCATGGACGTGGGGGGGCCGACTTTGGTGCGCCCTGCTGCCGGCTGGCAATGTCAAGATGTAGTTTGTGCCTATCGGTGTGCTCCGTGATGGGTGGGTGTCCTGCCGGCAGTTCCTGCGTGGTGTAATCGGGCAGACGCTTCAGCACTTCTCTGGCCAGCTTCGCTCTGGGTCGTACGCCAACAGTCTCGTTCCTACCATTTGGGTCATAGAGCTCCCCAAAGACTCGCCCAATATGCTGTCATCGTCGAAAAGCAAGCGTGACCCTCGAAAGCAACGTCCCGCAGACGGCATCAATAGCATGTTGTAGTACGAGATGTGCATGAGGGGGCATGGCTCACTCTCTATGGAGGACGGATGTCGAGGGTCCCTGCCACTTGGTGGCGAGGCCATGATTTTGGTCAGTCGAAAAGGTCGGGATGCCATTCGTGCCATCTGGGGAGCAGCTTGTGCCCAAAGGCCTTGTCTGAGTTTGGTGGGTCCTATTCTCAGATTGTAGTGGCGCTTCTCCTACATCCCATTGGCGTCGCTTCGGCATCCGGCTCCCCTCCCATCCCTTCCGGATGCATCCCGCAAGGGGCCTGGCGCCGAAGCTAGGCCCCATTTTTGTGCGGCGACCCCATTGGCAGCCGCCCACATCCGCCGGGCGCCAAGGAGGCGGCTTCGGACTCCGCCGGGCTCTGGACGCTGTTGCGTGCCCGAAGACGTCTCAACAGCTCCGGTGACGGGGAGCCCGGTGGCGGCGCCAGCACAAACGCTACAGTACAAGCCAATAGTTGACATCAGGTGAATTTCAGGGGGGTTGGTATAGAGAACGTGGCGTGGCACACGCTCATCGAGCATGCGGAGGGCAACGCTGACACGGTCTACCTCGCGCACGACTACACCGATGACATGGCATCGGCAAACGAGCTGCTTGTAGATGTTGAGAACCCAGGCGAGTGGATTCGCCCCAAGGCCAGCGAGGTTATTGGTACGGAGTTTGAGATAGACCAAAGCACCGCTGCTGCTTAGCGGTTGCAGTTTGCGACGCATATCTAACCAGATGCGACCCCATCGGGTGCCGCCCTTGCCCGCTGCCTACCCTTATCGTCGAACAAGCGGCCATCGTGCCGGAGGGAACGTAAGGGGAGTGGGAATGGCTAAGAACACTACGAGAAGGAAGTTCATCGGCTCAACCATCGCATCGGTTGGCCTGTTGGGCGTCACTGCAGCGGCAAACGTTGCGGCGAACAAGTTCAGCTCGCTGCTCGACCACTACGTGGGTGGACGTCCCGCAACGGTCGAGAAGGTCGCCGGGTCCGAGGACTGGGACGCCGAGTACTACACCGCAAACTACCGTGGCCGCAACCAGGCGACCGAGGCGGCGAATGAGCTGGTCACCATCATCGAGGGCGAGGGCATCGTCCTCATGAAGAACAACAACGACGCGCTGCCGCTCTCTACTTCCAATACCGTGAGCATGCTCGGTCGCACCGCAGCCGACCCCATCTATGGCGGCTCGGGCTCCGGTACCGTTGACGCATCGTCGTGCATCAACTTCCACCAGGGCATCAGCCAAGCGGGCTTCACCATCAACGACACTGCCTACAACTGGATCAACGACAACTACTCCAACTACGACAAGGCCAGCATCACCATGGACAACCCGTCCACGGCTACCTACTACATTGGCGAGATCCCCTGGGCGGACTACAGCTCCGACGCCCAGGCGTCCATCAATGGTACTGTTGGCCTGGTCTTCATTGGTCGTGGCGGCGGCGAGGGCGGCGACCTCTCCCGCGACCTCAAGGGTGACGTTGACTCCGGCGTCTCGGAGAACTTCAAAGCCAACAGCGAGACAGCCAACTACGCCGACGGCCAGCACGAGCTCGAGCTCACCGTCGAGGAGAAGAGCGTCATCGCCGCCGCAAAGGCCGCCTGCACCAAGGTGATCGCGATTCTCAACCTCTCCACCTCCATGGAGCTGGGCCCGCTGGTGAGCGGCGAGTACGAGGTCGATGCCATCCTCGAAGTGGGCTCCATCGGTGCCACCGGTGCCGCTGCTGTGGGCCAGATGCTTGCTGGCACCGTGAACCCCTCCGGTAGGACCACCGACACCTGGGCCGCGGACTTCACGGCTGACCCGACGTTCAAGAACTTTGGCGGCAAGCGCTATACGGACGTCGAGAACTACTACCCCGAGAAGTCCACGGGCAACGCGTACTTCGTCGAGTACGCCGAGGGCCTCTACTACGGCTATCGCTACTACGAGACCGCTGCCATCGAGGCCGAGGCGGGCAACTACTCCGGCTTCGACTACGATAGCGCCGTCGTCTTCCCGTTTGGCTATGGCCTCTCGTACACGACCTTCTCGCAGGTGCTCGACTCCGTGAGCACGGACAACGACCAGGTAAAGGTACAGGTCACGGTTTCCAACACGGGCTCCGTTGCCGGCAAGGACGTTGTTGAGGTGTACTACTCCGCGCCGTATACGAAGGGCGGACTGGAGAAGCCCGCCGTTGTCCTCGGCGGCTTTGCCAAGACCGACCTTCTCGACCCCGGCGCAAGCGTCTCGATCGCCGTGGAGTTCCCCGTGCGTGACATGGCGTCGTACAGCTCTGACGACCAGGCGTACGTGCTCGATGCCGGCGACTACGTGATTAGCCTGCGCACGGACTCCCACACCGTTGTGGATGAGAAGACCGTCACTCTGGACGCCAAGAAGTACACCACCGACTCGGCAACCGAGGCGGCGATATCCAATAAGTTCGACGACATGACGGAGTACATGGAGAAGAACGTCAAGACCATGTCCCGCTCGGACTTCAAGGGCACGTTCCCCGAGGAGGCCGCCGACAAGAGCGCTGCGGATTGCGGCGTCGAGCTGGTGGAGTGGAAGCTCGAGGACTACGAGGACCCCTCGGCCCAGATGCCCACGATTGGTGCAGACAACGGCCTGCAGCTCATCGACATGCGCGGCGAGGACTACGATTCCGAGGCATGGGATGACATTCTCGACCAGCTCTCCGTTGAGGACATGGCAACCTGTCTGAACGATGACGCCTACAACACGCCCCAGATCGAGTCCGTGGGCAAGCCTGCCACTGTTGATCCCGATGGCCCTGCCGGCTTCACCTCCCTCACAGGTCCTACGGGCAACTGCTCGTACTGCTCCGAGGTCGTCATGGCCCAGACCTGGAACGTGGAGCTCATGCGCCAGATGGGCCAGATGATCGGCCAGGAGGCCCTCGCGTCTTCCTATAACGGTTGGTATGCACCGGCTATGAACATGCACCGCTCGCCCTTCGCGGGCCGCAACTTCGAGTACTACTCCGAGGACCCGTTGCTTGCCGGCAAGATTGGCGCAGCCGTAGTGGGTGGCGCTGCCGAGAATGGCTGCTACGCCTACATCAAGCACTTCGCGATGAACGACCAGGAGTCCTACCGTGTGCAGCACGTCTGCACCTGGGCAACCGAGCAGGTTGCGCGCGAGATTTACCTGCGTCCGTTCGAGACCACCATCAAGGAGGCCACGTACGAGATGAAGTACATCTCGGACGACAAGGGCACCGTCTCGACCAAGACCATGCCCGGCTGCACCGGCGTGATGAGCTCGTTCAACTACGTTGGCGCGGAGTGGGCCGGCGGCCGCAAGAGCCTGTGCACCGAGGTCCTGCGTGACGAGTGGGGCTTCAAGGGCATGGTCATCACGGACTTCGAACTGTACGACTACATGGACAAGAACCAGGCTATCTACGCCGGTACCGACCTGCAGCTCACCTACTCGGCCATGACCGGCGAGTACGAGGGCACCAACACGGCGACCGTCGTCAACCAGATGCGCGAGTCCATGCACCACGTGCTCTACACCGTTGCCAACTCCAATGCCATGAACGGCATGGTGCCCGGCTCCAAGATCACCTACGGCGTGGCGCCCTGGCAGTATGGCGTCTGGGGAGGCTCGGCTGCACTCGTGGCACTGGCGGCGCTCTTTGGCTACAAGGCCGTGAAGAACCACAAGCTCATGGGTGCCGAGGAAACGGACGGCGACGCTGTGGACGTCCCCGAGGTCAAGAAGGGCGACAAGAAGGCGTCTGACGAGAAGTAGCGTGGAAGTTCTCCTCGCGCAACCGCGTAAGGCTTGTGGCCCGCTCCCGGTTGGGGGCGGGCCGTTCTTGTATGAGGCGGAGGCTCGAATCCCGTGGCCAGATCCCGTACCGACGCATGGGCCTTGGGCCTCTCGCCCGAAAAGTGAACACGAATTCGATTGGCGCGTACCTCGCTCTTGGGAAACCGCTGGATTGGGCGTTCCTAGATTGAATTCGTGCGCACTTTTCCTGGGAGGCGGTGGCCATCGGTCTATTGGGGTGGGGTGGGCCTATCCCCTTTGGCCGCAAGAATGCTGGCCATGGACATAGGAAATGCCCCGGAGCGGGCTCGCCGCACCGGGGCATCAGCGATGGGTTGGCAGGGAGCCTGCCTACGCCATTAGAACGCGGGAAGAACGTCCTGGCCGTAGGTGTCGGAGAGGTACTGCTTGAAGTCGTCACTCGTGAGGACGCTGACCAGCGCGGCGATGCGGTCGTCGTCCTTCTTCTCGGGCGTGGTCACGATATAGTTTGCATATTGCTCGACGGCCTTGCCGTCCTTTGACTCCACCGCGACGGCATCCTTCACGTGGAAGCCGGCCTCGATGGCGTAGTTGCCGTTGATGACGGCGAAGTCGACGTCTTGGAGCTGACGGGGCACTGCTGCGGCCTCGACCTCAACAAACTGCAGGTTGTGGGGGTTCTCGGCGATGTCGACCGGGGTGGCCTCGAGGTTATTGGGGTCCTTGAGCGTGATGAGGTTCTCCTGCTGGAGGAGAAGGAGCGCGCGGCCCTCGTTGGTGGGATCGTTGGGAACGGCGATCTGCGCACCGTCGGCAATGCCTGCAAGGTCAGAGGACTTGCCGGCATAGATGCCGAACGGCTCGTAGTGGATGGCGGCCACGCCCACGAGGTCGGTGCCGTTCTCCTCGTTGTAGTTGTTGAGATAGTTGATGTGCTGAAAGTAGTTGGCGTCAACCTCGCCGGAAGTGGTCACCTGGTTGGGGATGATGTAGTCCGTGTACTCCTTGGTCTGAAGGTCGATGCCCTGCTCCTTGAGCTTGGGTGCCGCAAAGTTGTTGAGGATCTCCGCGTGGGGAGAGGGCGAGGCGGCGACGGTCAGGGTCTTGGTTGCCGTAGAGCCGTTGCTCGAGCCAGAGCTGCTGCTCGACGCTGAGTTGCCGCAGGCGGCAAGACCGGTTGCGGCGAGAACGGCAAAGCTGGTGCCAATGAAGCTCCTTCTGGTAATCATGGTGGATTCCTTTCGAGTGTTGTGAGACTGTTCGAGAGATGCCAAATGGCGTGCCGGCTAGCGGTGGTCGATCCTCTTGGCGATTGCGTCGCAGGTGCTCTGGATCACCTGGACGAGAATGACGATGAGAACAAGCGTGGCGATCATGACCTCGTCCTGGTAGCGGTAGTAGCCGTAGCGGATGGCGATGTCGCCCAGGCCGCCAGCGCCGACCGCACCGGCGATGGCCGTGTAGCCCAGGACCGCGATCAGCGTGATCGAGACGCCGCGGACGATGGAGGGCAGGGCCTCGGGGAGCAGCGCCGAGACCACGATGCGCGGGATGGATGCCCCGCAGGACTCGGCTGCCTCGATGGCCTCGCGTGGCACCTCGGCGAGCGACTGCTCGACCATGCGGGCCACAAACGGCGTGGTGGAGAGCACGAGGGGTGGGATGACGCCCTGCACGCCGGTCGTGGTGCCCACAAGAGCGCGCGTGACGGGGAACATCGAGACCAACAGGATGATGAACGGGATGGAGCGGCTGATGTTCACCACCCAGCCGAGCACGGCGTTCAGGGTGCGCATGGGGTGCAGGCCGCGCGGCGCGGTGACGTGGAGAATCACGCCAAGCACTATGCCGATCACATAGGCAAGCGCGGTCGAGACAAAGAGCATCACGAGCGTGTCGGCAAGGCCTCCGCCGAGAAGCGCCCCGTACTGGTCCAGGAAGGAGCTCAGGCTACTCATCCCAACTCTCCCTTCCTAGAAGCTGACGGGTTACCTCATGCTGCGGGTTAGCGAAGACCTCCGCAACGCTTCCCTGCTCAACCACCTTGCCCGAGACAAGCACGGCTACGTCTTTGCAGATGTCCTCGACCACCTGCATGGAGTGAGTGATCACGATGATGGTGACGCCCGTCTCCGCATTGATTTGCTTAAGCAGCCGTAGCACGGACGCCGTGCTTGCGGGGTCGAGGGCCGAGGTGGCCTCATCGCAGAGGATGTAGTCCGGATGGCAGGCCAATGCACGCGCAATGGCAACGCGCTGCTTTTGTCCGCCTGAGAGCTGCGCTGGATATGAGCTTGCGCGGTCGGCGAGACCCACACGGTCAAGGTAGCCCAAGGCCTCCCTGCGGTTCTCGTCCGTTACCTTGCCCATGCTTGCCAGGTACGGGAAGCATACGTTCTCGAGAGCGGTCTTCTGGGCGAGAAGGCCAAAGCCCTGGAAGATCATCGCCACGTGGCGACGGTACTCTCGCAGAGCAGATCCCTTGAGGTTGGTGACGTTGGTGCCGTCGACCATGATGCTGCCCGACGTGGGTCGTTCGAGCAGATTGAGGCAACGCACGAGCGTGGACTTGCCGGCACCGGAGATGCCAATGATGCCAAAGACGTCACCGGTGGGGATGGTGAGCGACACGCCATCCAGTGCATGTACGTCGCTGCCGCTCTCGAAGGTTTTGGAGAGATGCTCTAGTGAAATCAAAGCTGCCGTCCAACTCGTGCCGTCTGCCTGCAGGGGGTGCGTGACCCTTTGCGGGGGCCACGCGCGAAACGCCCGGTTCCTCTCGCCGGCTGCGACGCACCGGCAGGGCCGGCGGCGGGCTAGCGTAGAGGGTGCCCGGGCTTGGGCATCTGCTGGCGCATCAGCGCGAGGGTGGTATGTCCGCTAGTGATAAGCATATAGGTAACTGTAACTGCACCTGTGGCAGTTCTCAAATTCGAAATAACGGTGACTGGCTATCAGGTAGGTAGATAGCTAGATCTGAGGAAAAAAGTGAGACAAAGGGAAACTCCCTTTGTCTCATCGCGGCAGCATGATGTCGAGGTGGAAGACGCCGTCTGCTGCACGCGCCGCCAGGGTGCCCCCGTACCTCTCGGCAATTGCGCGCATGGAGCGCATGCCAAAGCCGTGGTCGAGCGTGTTGCCCTTGCTCGTGAGGGGAAGCCCACCCGAGAAGCGCGGGGCGGCGTCCGCCCGGTAGTAGTTCTCCACGCTCACCGAGACGGTGCCCATGGCCTGTCGCACCACGAGGGATATGGAGCGCTTGTCCGCCCCGCATGCCGCCTCGATTGCATTGTCGAGCGCGTTGCCAAAGAGTGCGTAGATGTCCGCCGGTGCCATGAACTCCAACGCTGCCCCGTCTGCCACGCAGGTGAGCGTGATGCCCTCGCGCTGGCAGAGAAGGCTCTTCTCCGTGAGGATGGTGTCCAGGGCCTCGTTTCCCGTGCGAACGGCGGCGTCGTAGACGTCTACCTCGCGAGCCACATCGTCGAGGGTCGCCCCGTCCACAACGGTACCTCCTCCGGCGATCGTCCTTATCTGGTGGCGCAGGTCGTGGCATTTGAGGTTGATCGCCTCGATGGTCTCGCGGCTCTGCTCGTACTGACGCTCGCGTTCGGCAAGCACGCGCTCGGTGGTGTCACGCTCGGCCGCGAGCCGTCGGTTCACGAGAAGCTCGTATTCCATCCACACCGTGAATACGCACACAAAGCCATGCACCAGGCGCAGCATGGCAGCGTATGCCACGGGGATTCCCAACTCACAAAGGCCTTTGATGACAAGGTCAAACCCTATGACCATGAGGATGACCACGGCCATCATCATGATCATCGAGCGGTCGCCCACCTGCTCCAACCCGTGACGGCTCAGGCGGCGCGTGACGAGGGGGTAGGCCACGGCGTACGTGGCAATCGTCGCCGCCCAGGCCATGAGCGTGAACGCACTCAGGGGCTCCTCTCTCTCCAGGGCCGCCGAAGGGCCCGTCCCCCTCACGAGGAGCCATGCCATCTCGCCAATGCCGGAACCCAGGTTCTGTATTGCGTACCCTGCAGAGCAGCAGAAGAGCGACGCCCACACGCTCGCGTCCCAAAGGTAGGCGACGGCAGCGGTGCATGCCACGAGGAGCGCCGAGAAGAAGACCATCTGGATGGCGTATGAGGTCGCGCGGCTGGGGGCGGCGTCTCCGGCTGGCATCCACGAGCCGACGGCAGTGGCCGCTGCGCATGCGATGATTCCGGCACACACAGCCGCGACGACGAGTGCCCGGCGCCAGAAATGCTCATGGGGCTCAAGTGCGCTCGCAAAGAGCGTGATGCCCAACGCGATGCGGAGGAAGAGGCCCGCCATACTCGCCAGGCCAGCAAGCATCGAAGGCATCACACGCTCCTCCCCACGTAGGCGGCGAGCGCCTCGAGCGCGGCCTTGCGCTGCGAGCGGCTGTAGTAGAGCTCCGTCCCGTCCGACATCACCACGGAGGTGGCCCGTATGCGCGCTACCTGCGCCATATTGATAACGCAGCTTGCGGCGATCTTGAGAAATCCCTTGTCGGCAAGCTGTGACGCTGCATGCGTAATGGTGCCGCGCATGTGCAGGGGCTCCATCTCGCCGGCGAGGTGGTAGTGAAGGTCGTGCTTGACGATATCGATGTAGAGCACGTCTGCCAGGCGCACCACGTGCACGCCGTCCGCCGTGGGAAGCGCGAGGGTCTCGGCCGAGGAGCGCTTCACCACGCGCATCGCCCGGTCCATGCGCAGGGCAAAGTCGGCGTACTCCACGGGCTTGACCATGAAGTCGAGCGCATCCACCTGGTAGCCGCTCACGGCGTACTGCGCCAGGTTGGTCACAAAGACGAGCGGTGTCTCCCCGTCACGCTCGCGAAGGATCCGTGCGGCCTCCATGCCGTTGATGCCGGGAAGGTCGATGTCCATGAAGATGAGGTCTGCCGGGTGGCTCGTGCTCACGAACTCCATTGCAGAGGAGAGCACCGTCACAGTGAAGTCGAGACCCTTCTCGACGGCGTAGCGGTCGAGGTGAGCGTGGAGCGCGTCCGCCTCTGCGGGTGTGTCCTCGACGATTAGGATCCTGTAAGCCATCGCTCGCCTCCCCAGCTTCCAAATAAGTCGCGCGCCTCATCCGATTATGACAGCGCATCCAATGCCCGCCTGCCTACAGACATCATAGGTGTCGATGAGCGGTCCCTAGGGTCAGGGAAGACTGCCGGGCAGGATGCTCGGCGCAAGGAGGGAAGTGTTGGGATGACAGAGGCAGAGAAGAAAACAGGCAAAAAGGCCGAGAAGCCCGTGAAGAGGCCGAGGAGGGCGCTCTTCGTGATCATGTGCATGGTCTCGGCCATGGTTGTGGCGGTGACGGTGCTGGTGGGCGTGGTGGTCTCGCCGTACTTTGACGTCGTGACAACGTTCACGACTCGTCCAGACACCACCTCGACCGAAGTGCAGCAGGCAAGCCAGGCCACCCGCGACATCACAGAGGAGGTCGAGGCGGAGGGCATCACGCTTCTCAAGAATCAGGACGGAGCATTGCCGCTTGCGGGTGCTGCCAAGGTCAACGTCTTTGGGTCTACGGCGGGAAACAACTTCTCCTACGGGGGAACGGGCTCCGGTTCTGGCGACGAGAGCAAGAACGTTACTTTCTACCAGGGCCTCGAGAACGCGGGCCTTACCGTGAACCCAGACCTTGGGCAGTTCTACAGCGATAACGCCGTCTCTCCCGAGACCGGCGACCGCCGCCTTGTTGGCACAGACTGGAACCTCTATGAGCTGCCGCAGTCGAGCTACAACCAGGATGTCATCGACAACGCCAAGTCATACTCTGACACGGCTATCGTGGTCATCACGCGCAAGGGCGGCGAGGGTTATGACCTGCCCCGCGACATGGCAGACTACGGGGGCTCCGAGACCGGTCGCAGCTACCTTGAGCTCACACCCAACGAGGAGGATCTTCTCGCCATGGTCGAGGAGAACTTCGACCGTGTGATCGTGGTTCTCAACAGCCCCAACGCTATGGAGCTGGGCTTTGTCGACAGCCCTCAGGTTGACGCCGCCCTGTGGGTTGGCATGCCTGGCTCCACCGGATGCAATGCCATTGGCAAGGTGCTCACGGGTGCCGTGAACCCCAGCGGACGGACGGTGGACACGTTCCCGTATGCGGTGGAGAGCGCGCCCAGCTACTACAACTTTGGCGCCCACGACTACTCTAACGTGCAAGGCTTCAACAGCGCCATGTTCTCGGGCTCGGGCGATGCCGCCTCTGGTTCCGACAGCGCACACTGGGTTGACTACACTGAGGGCATCTACGTGGGGTATCGCTACTTCGAGACCGCTGCGGCAGATGGCTTCATCGACTACGACCCCACCGTGCAGTATCCGTTTGGCTATGGCCTCTCGTATACCACGTTTGGCGAGAGGATCTCTGGCTTCACCGATGACGGCACGACCATCACGATGAAGGTGGACGTCACCAACACCGGCAGCGTTGCCGGCAAGGATGTTGTGGAGGGCTACTACAGCGCTCCTTACACCAAGGGCGGCATCGAGAAGAGCGCCGTGGTCCTGGGTGGCTTTGAGAAGACCAAGCTCCTGGAGCCCGGCGAGACGCAGACCGTCACCATCAGCTGGACCTACGAGGACATGGCGAGCTACGACTACACCGGCGTCAAGGCCCAAGGCGGCGCCTACGTGCTCGAGGCCGGTGACTACCAGGTGAGCCTGCGTACCAACTCGCATGACGTGGTTGACACCCGCACGGTGACCATCGGCCGCGACTATATCTACAACGACGCGAACGACGGCGCCCGCTCCACGGATGACGCCGCCGCAACCAACCAGTTCGACGACGTCTCATTTGGTGACGGCATCACGTACCTCTCGCGTGCCAACTGGGCAGGGACCTTCCCCACGATGGCGCCTGCCGAGAAGGAGGCGTCTGCCGAGGTCAAGGATGCGCTTGAGAACCCCGCTGGGCTCGACAGCAGCGAGACCGAGGACGTCACCTATGGCGCGAACAACGGCCTCACTCTGGCCGACATGGCCGGGCTCCCCTATGACGATCCGCTGTGGGACAAGCTCCTCGACCAGATGACGCTTAACGAGCAGAAGATGCTTGTCTCCAATGGCGGCTGGATGACCTTCTCGGCCAAGAGCGTGGGCAAGCCCGCGATCGTCGAGTGCGACGGCCCCAACGGCGTGAACAACATCATGGCCAATTACACGGGGACCCAGCTCACCGGCCAGAGCGTCCTTGGCTACACGTGGAACAAGGAGCTGGCGCAGCGCGTGGGAGAGCTCTTCGCACAGGAGGCAACGGCGCTCAAGGTGGGCGGCCTCTACGCTCCCGGCGCCGACATGCACCGCTCGGCCTTTGGCGGCCGCAACTACGAGTACGTGAGCGAGGACGGGCTTCTCACCGGCGAGATCGTTGCCGCCGAGGTGCGCGGAATCCAGTCCCAGGGCGTGTACTGCTACGTCAAGCACTTTGCCCTGAACGACCAGGAGACCCACCGTGGCGATGCGGGTGGCCTTGTAACGTGGGCGAACGAGCAGTCTATGCGTGAGATCTACCTACGTCCGTTTGAGCTTGCGGTAAAGGACGGCGGCGCCACCGCCATTATGAGCTCCTACAACCGCCTGGGTGCCACGCCCACTGCGGAGAGCTACGCCCTGCTTACACAGGTGCTGCGTAACGAATGGGGGTTCCGTGGCTCTGTGGTGACGGACTGCATCATGGCTGCCGATACGGTCGACATCAACCGCGGCCTGCGTGTCGGCAACGACCTCTACCTTACGTTCCTGCAGAATGCGAAGCTTACGGGCGACACCCTGGATACCGCAGCCGGCCACCAGGCGCTGCGCGCTGCCGCCCACAACATCCTCTACACCGAGGCAAATGCGTCAAAGGCGCTTTCGGTGGGGCTGTACCACCAGAGCCCGATCATCACTGCCGTCGAGGTCATCCAGGCAGCCATCATCGCGCTGCTGGTCACGTACTTCGTGCGTCGCCACATGAAGATGAAGCGCTGGCGCGCCCAGCAGTAGTGAGGCAAAGGGACAGTCCCCTTGTCTCGTAGACGAGGTGCCGGGGAGGCCTGGCCTTCCCGGCACCTTGCGACATGGGGTGGCCACCGCCCTTCGCCAGTCAAGGCTTGGCGTCACTGTCCGGCGGCCACCTGATTCCCACGTGAACGCGGATGGGCTCGCCATTCTCGCCAGCCCAAAAATACATTACAAACGTACCAAACATCAGGATGCAGGGCATTGGCATTGCGCAACGGCCTCATCGGAGACGTGGCGGGCAGCCATATCGAAGATGAGGGGGCTTCCCCTTTCCTGCTCTTTGCCCATCGCTATGGGCTCGTGTCGTCGCGGGTATACTTGAACGTCTAAGGCGAGTCGCGGAGGTCCCATGGAATCGCTCTACACAAAGTACCGTCCAAAGACGTTCGAAGAGGTTGTCGGCCAAGAGCACGTGGTCGAGACCCTCAAGCGCGCGGTGCTCGAGGGCAAGGTGAGCCATGCGTACCTGTTCTGCGGACCGCGTGGTACCGGCAAGACCACCATGGCGCGCATCCTTGCCAAGGCGCTCATGTGCCAGCGCGGTGCGGGGCACCTTCCGGACGGTACCTGTGCGGAGTGCCAGCTCATTGCCGCGGGCGAGCACCCCGATGTGCTCGAGCTGGATGCCGCCTCTCGCACGGGCGTCGACAGCGTCCGCGAAGAGATCATCAGCCGCGTGAACTTTGCCCCCGTCCGCGGGAGCTACAAGGTCTACATCATCGACGAGGTGCACATGCTCACCCCGGCAGCGTTCAATGCGCTGCTCAAGACGCTTGAGGAGCCGCCGAGCCACGTCGTCTTCATCATGTGCACGACAGACCCGCAGAAAATCCTGGCCACGATTCTCTCGCGTGTGCAGCGCTTTGACTTCCACTCCATAGGTGCCAACGAGATGCAGGCCCACCTTGCATACGTGTGCAGCCGGGAGGGCTTCACGTACGAGGACGCCGCGCTCGAGCTTGTCGTGCGCCACGCACGCGGGGGCATGCGAGACGCGCTTACCTCACTTGAGCAGGTCTCGGTCTTTGGTGACGGGGCCATAACGCTTTCGGCAACGCAGGACCTCTTTGGCGAGGCCAACGGTTCCGTCTTGGGAGACGTCACCCTGGCGATTGCCAGAAGGGACGTGGGCACGCTCTTTGGTCAGGTCGCACGTCTCGTCGCCGAGGGGCGAGACCTGCTGCAGTTCACGCGCGAGCTGGCGGCTCGCGTGCGTGATGTGTACGTGACAGCCGTGGTGGGCGACCCGGCAAAGGTCATTGCCGCTTCCCCGGATGAGCTCGCCGGACTCTCCAAGACAGCATCGGCCTTTGGCTCTGCCGACCGCATTGCGCGTGTGCTCTCCATCCTGGGCGAGGCCTCCGGCGAGATGCGCACGGCCACCAACCAGCGCCTTGCTCTTGAGATTGCGCTTACGAGGATCGTCCGACCGGAGTGCGACCTCACGCTGGAGTCGCTTGCCGAGAGGATCGAGACGCTCGAGCGCCAAGTTGCCGCGCTGTCGGTGCCCGGTCGCGCCGGCGGCGCCGCGGCTGCGAGCGCGCCGGTTGCTGCGCCGGAGCCCGCGCCGGCTGCTGCACTGGAGTCCGCTTCGGCTCCGGTCGTGTCGCCACCGGCGCCCCAGACGGCGGTCCCGTCTCGACAGGCACCGGCGGTCCAGGCGGCTCCGCAGCCGGCACCTACCTCGGAACCCTATCCGGTACCGACGCCGCGGCCGGTCCCCGCACCAAGCTCCACGGCGGCAGTCGCTTCTCGTCCGTCGCCTGCACCTGCCGTCGGTGCCGCCATTACTGATGGCGCAACGCTGCAGCGCAACTGGAAGCGCGTGACCGAGGGCCTTATGTCCAAGTCGGCGTCCAGGGGCTCCCTGCTTCTCAACTCGAGCATCGTCTCGGACGACGGCGCGAAGCTCACCGTCTCGCTGCCAACGGGATCGCACTTTGCGGCACGCATGCTCGAGCGCGCGGACGTCCGCGAGCTCTACCTGCCCATCGTGGCTTCCGTGTTTGGTCCGCGCGAAGTCACATTTGTTGAGTCGAGCCTTGCCAACCAGGCGATTTCCCAGCACGATCGTGCTGCGGCCTCTATGCCCGCGCCAGCACCGCAACCCGCGCCAGCTCCCGCACCGCAGGTAGTGGCGTCATCCTACCCCATGCCGTGGGATCCCATTGAGGCCGAGCAGCCCCAGCAGGTCTCGACTGTGGCACCTGCCCCCGAGTCCCCGGCAGACGAGCGGGTTCCGTATGACGATGCGGACGCGCATGCTCACGAGGAGGATGACGCTCCTGAGGCGGCTGCGCCTCTCGAGCAACCGGCGCCTGCCCCGGCACCCACCCCCACCCCGGCTCCGCAGCCGAAGC
>NZ_DBHHPX010000027.1:0-37733 GCF_057241865.1 Tractidigestivibacter sp. | reverse complement strand
CGGTCCAAGATTCCCACCGCAGCCCCGATTGGTGATTTCCTAATTGACGCTAACATCACGTCGTAGTAGACGAGGGACTCGTCCCTCCCCGCGTTCCTGGCGATCGCCCCGTTGCAGGCCCCGACGACCCTGTCGGAAACCCTCTCGAGCTCCGTGAGCGCCCGGTAGACGTCGGCCTCCGAGAGCTCGGAGCGGAAGAAGTGGCGGTCCGCGTTCCCGTGCGCCGCGAGCTTGGAGCCCGGGTCGAGCAGGCGCTCGCAGACGAGGAGGCGGAGCGCGGCGTTGAGGTCGAAGCCCAGCCTCCTGCCCCTCGTCGCGTTCCTTATCGCGGTCTCCACGCCCAGCGCGTCCAGCCACCAGCAGGCGAGGGCGTCGCCGGCGTGCCTGCGGAGCGCGCCGGTCCGCCTCTCGTCCACCCTCTCCCCCGGGTGGACCGTGATGGTCGCGGGCGCCTCCTCGCGCAGCCTCTCCGCGTCCATCTCGGCCACGACCTCCCTGAAGTGGGCGACCGGGTCGCCGTACTCCCCCTCGAGCTCGTCGACGAAGCCGAAGGTCCTGACCGTCCTCTGCCTGTTCCTGCCGGACTCGTCGCGGTAGCCCTGCACGGCGGAGAGGCTGACCCTCCCGCTCTTCGTCGGAGTCTTCTTCAGGTACATCGGAAAGCCCCTCCCTCCTGCGGTTATTCACTGTACAATTATATCAGACGTAACAATACGTAGCAATAAAAGATTGTCGAAAGTCGCATTGAAAATGCCCCGGAGGGCCAGCTAGACCGCTATGTCTTTGTCTCAGGGGATGGGGTCAAACTGCAAAACTGTGGGGGCGTTGCTCTTCCATGTTGACAAAACCGGTTTACTATACTTCAATGGTGTCGAGAGTATCCCTATGCAAACGATAGGAGCACGCATGGACGAGAAGACCGCAGGCGTTCTCTCCAGTTTCTCGCTCGAGGGCAAGGTCGCCCTCGTGACGGGCGCCACCTACGGCATTGGATTCGCGATTGCCACCGCCCTTGCTCAGGCCGGCGCCAAGATCGCGTTCAACGACCGTCGACAGGAGCGCATCGACAGCGCCACCGCTGAGTACGCAAGGCTCGGCATCGAAGCCCACGGCTTTGTGGCCGACGTCACCGTTGAGGAGCAGGTCGCAAGCCTTATCGAGAAGATCCGCGAGGTTTATGGCACCACACCCGACATCCTGGTGAACAACGCCGGCATCATCAAGCGCATCCCCATGCTCGAGATGAGCGCCGCGGACTATCGCCAGGTGGTTGACATCGACCTCGTTGGCCCCTTCATCTGCGCCAAGGCGACAATCCCAGGCATGGTCGAGAAGGGCCATGGCAAGATCATCAACATCTGCTCGATGATGAGCGAGCTTGGGCGCGAGACCGTCGCGGGCTACGCTGCGGCAAAGGGCGGCCTCAAGATGCTCACCAAGAACATCTGCTCCGAGTTTGGCAGCGCGAACATCCAGTGCAACGGCATCGGGCCGGGCTACATTGCCACCCCGCAGACCGCTCCCCTGCGCGAGCGGCAGGCAGATGGCTCTCGCCACCCCTTCGACCAGTTCATCTGCGCAAAGACCCCTGCCGGGCGCTGGGGCACGCCCGAGGACCTCATGGGCCCGGCGGTCTTTCTCGCCTCTGATGCCTCCAACTTTGTGAACGGCCACATCCTCTACGTCGACGGCGGCATCCTCGCCTACATTGGCAAGCAGCCGGAGTAGGCTATGGCCGCATCAGATGACATCGCCGTCAGACTTCAGGACGCCTCGGGGGGCATCGTCTCTGAGGCGTCCTCCCCTTCCCTTGCAATGCTCGACGTTCGCTATGGGCCCTACCAGCCCGGCGACCTCATCATCGTCGACTGCCCACCAGGCCGTGATATAGGGTTGATGCTCGATGAGGCTCTTGCACCAAGCATCGTTCGTATCCCAGCAGGACACATGGATTTCCGCAACGAACCCCCCGGTCTCTTGCGCGAGACGCCATCGATGGCGTCTTCCAGACCTGCCATCACAGTTGCTACCCCTATGAGTCGTGGGGGATAAACGATAGGGACGATGCCTGGCTTCGCGCGGAGTTTGGCCGCCTTGTTTGCGCGGATATGATACTTCTCTTCCTTCACGTCGACTTTCCACACGATACTTGGTGGAAGAGTGCGCGCATGTGCCGGCGTAATCAATGTCTACCCTCTCAGCACGTCCAGCCTCACGCCTCTTGTGTCACGCGTGACCACGGCAACCCCGGCATGAAACGACACCCCGTCACACAGAAAGGCCTTGACGCCATTGAAGACCTCGCCAAAGGTGACCGCAAGCGTCTTTGTGACGCCCTCGGGAAAGCCAAGCCGAATGCAACGAGCGAGGGAGGCATCGAGTTCTGTGCCGTCGGCCCGCATGAGTGGCCCCTCCTCCACCACCACATCTTGCATGGCAAGAACTGCAATCTGTACCCCACGGTCCTCAGAGGAAGCATGCGTCACAATAACGTCTTGGTCGGACATCTGGTTATATGACATCGAACAGCCTTCGTGCACAACCTCGGAACCCTCCCCCACATGAAGCATGAGCGAAGTGTCACCGAGGAGCCAGCCTCCTTCTGCAGGCTGAGCACGAAGAGAGGGGTCTAGATGGAAGCGCGCCTGCAGGTCATGCGCGCCATCGCACCAAGCTTGATCGACAATGACCCAAGCGCACCCGCTTACGCACACGACACGACGAAGCAGAACCGACGTAGGTTTATGCCCCACAACAGCACCTTCCCAATAATCTAATCCGGCAGTGTGACGCACATACGGCTTGAGCGGATACGAGAAGTCCCTGTATTCCCAGCTGCCAAGCGGTTCGCTGTTTGAGCGTCCATCTATGCTCGGGACATTGTGAGCGGAGACGCCCTTTAGTCTCGGCCTATCCGAAGAATCCTCCCGGTAGGTATATCTACCTGAATCGACTAGAATCGCCCTGTCCTTTGACCATACGGAAAGATGCAACTCGTCGCAGTGGCCATGACCGCTTCCTAAAGGTCCATCGAGAAACACGGTAACGTTCGCATCGTTGTTCCACGAGGACCTCGATACGAACAATCCCGAGTCGTAGGCATCAAGTGTGAGAGAATGCGGCTGCTGGGGAACGAGTGCCTCGTAGGGTTTCTCAATTCCGATCCCGTAGGAGTACACATCAAGGGGATCGAGCGAAGAGACTTTTGCTACCCACTTAAGCTCCGAGTCCCCGAGAGAGGCAGAAGCCAGAGCAAGCAGCGGCCGCACATCTGACCTGTCGCTATCCCCCAGTGCTTCAGTTGTTCCGTCTGGCATAACCTGCATCGCAAGCGTTTGTGCAAGCCCTCGACAGGCATTGCTGAGCCCCCTCGGAATAGGGAGACCCTTCTTCCCCAGCACCCATTGCGCCTGAAGCGCATAGAGGAAGACCTCCGCCTGGTACATGGTCGAAAGCTCCCAATCGGTGCCGTCGGGATACACCTGTGCGGCAAGCTGAGCTTCCGCTCGGTTGAAAGCCCACTTCCACCAGCGCTCATTCTCGGGGTCCATCGAAAGGCGCCCGTACACTGCAAGAACCGAAAGCGTCTGGATGCTGCCCCAATTGCTCGTCTCGTACTTGGGAAGATAATGGTCATGGATGAAGCTAATTTGCTCAGATATGCTTTCGCGGATGACCTGAGCGTGTTGAGACCTTAGAAAGTCAGTGTTTTCAAGAGTGGACAAGGCGCGAGCCATTGTCGAGATGCGCACCCCTGAATCGAGCGTACGCGTGCTTAAGCCTGGGATGAGTTCGGAATGGGCGGAAACCCAAGACAGCATGAGGGATACCGCCTTCTCGGCGTAGCGCTCCTCGCGTGTCGCCAGCCAAGCCAGGCAAAGATCGTCGAGATAATCCATGCGATTGAGCATGAAGCACCACTCCTGATCTCCATTTGGAGCTGCCTCCCATTCCTCAAGCGTGCACTTTGAAAGATCCACCTCGTAGGGAGTCTCGCAGCGCTCCATGTCCCAAATCTTGGTGAAGTAGAAGCGGCTTTCCAGCACATCATCAGCACGCCTGATGACCTCGCCCATACCCGGAGCGTCCATGTCGAAGCGAATCCCCATATATGCCTCCATATAAAAATGGGAGGGTCCAACCGGACCCTCCCAACTGCTTTTCTATCTAGACCCTAGACCAGGATGCCACACACCGAGAGGACAATCCCCAGCACGACGGTGAGGATAACAAGCTTGTAGGTGTCCCAGCCCTTCTTCTTGATGAGCCAGTACATAAGTGCGGTATACAGCACCGGCAGGAGCGCGGGTGCGATGCCATCAAGCATCGACTGAATGTTGACGGTGGACTGCTTGACGCCTTCCTCCGCAGCTCCAGCTGCAAAGGTGATTCCTACGTTCATCTTCACGTAGGTTGCAACGAGGCCCGAAATAACCGTTACACCAATCATGCTCGCAGTCTCAGAGATGGTACTCAGTTCGGAACTGAGTTTGTCGATAATTGTGGTACCGAGCTTCCTGCCCTGAGCCGCTACGGCAAACTTAATTGAGATGAGCACGCCGTTCATAGCCACAAGGAAGAGGAGGGGCGCAGCAACGACGCCGCTCATGGCAAGCGACGCGAAGATCGTCGAGAAGAGCGGCGCGATGCAGAACTGAGAAAGCGAGTCGCCAATGCCTGCGAGAGGCCCCATGAGCGCCATCTTTATGCCGCGAATGTCCTCGTAATCCGCTCCCTCGTCTGCCATGGCGAGATGCAGCGAAGTAACAAACGGAAGGAAGTTGGGGTTGGTGTTGTAGAACTCGGAGTTCTGCTCGAGTTCCTTCGCAAGCCTGTCGGTGTTCTCCCCATAGATCTTCTTGAAGGCAGGGTAAAGCACCAGGCCTTAGCCGAGGCCCTGGTAGTTGCTGTAGTTAAAGCCGTTCTGGAGGAAATAGGAGCGCAGGGTGGTAACGTTGTAGTCGTGAGTAGTGAGCTTGTGCTCAGCGGTGCCCTTGTCCTTCTCGGGGGCGATGTCTTCGGTCATCGTAGTTCTCCTTGTCAGTCAGTTCCCTAGGGCCTAGATCCAGTCCTCGCGGCCGGCCTGCTCGTCATCGTTTGCGGCAAGCTCAACGGCACCATGGGAAGCGGCGTTCTCCTTCACGTCGTTGTAGTGCTTGAGTGCAAAGACACAGCCAACGAGCGCCACACCGATGACCGGCATCTTGAGATAGGCCGCGGCAATGTAGCCGAGCAGGGCAAAAGGAACGAACTCCTTCTCGAGCATGACGCTCATGATCATTGCGAAGCCAATTCCGGGAAGCATGCCACCAGCAACGCTCAGACCTTTAAGGAGCCACTGGGGGACAAGGGCGACGAGCTGGCTCAGAAGCGACATGCTGCTCGCTCCAAGGAAGCCGAGGATGAAGCCAACGATTGCGAAAAGAATAACGGTGAAGTTGGAGAAGAGACGCCACTTTCTGAACTTGTGCTCCTTAAGGGCATTGGTCGCAATCTCCTGGTTACCCGAAGTAAGCGTGTACACGAAGGTTTGCAGGAACTGGATGGCAACGGCAAAGGGGATGGAGAGCGAGAGCGCCGTCTCGGGGGTCACATCAGCCATGGTAATTGCCATGAGCGTACCGATGATGCCGGGACCAATGGGGTTGGGAGGCACCGTACCGCCCGCGCCAACGCCAAAGCCCATGAACGCAAGCTCCGCGATAGCGCCGCAAGACAGGGCAGTTGGGACATCACCAAGAATAAGGCCAACGCCAAAGGATAGGACGAGAGCACGGTTGGTGTAGATACCAAAGAGCATGCCACTGTAGCAGAAGGCAGTCCATAGGCCAATCAGGAGTGCCTGAACGAGTGAGATTTCCATTGACGAGCTTCCCTTCTCTGCACCAGTTGACTACAGATACTTGGTGATGTCTACTTCCGCTGCGCCATCAGTGCCGCTCGGAGTTGTCCTTGTGTTGAATACAACACCACGGCGAGACATCTCGCGGAAGGCCTCTTTGTCATCTTCACCCAGGAATATCGAACGCGTGACCTTCTCCTTCCCTGGAGCGTTGTGAACGTTGCCAACATTGATCTCGTGTATGGGAACGCCGCCCTCAACGAGGTGCAGCGCATCCTGCGGCGTCTTGACGATGAGGAAGATAACCTGAGCCGGAGCAGCTTTCCCGATGATGTCAATAGTCTTCTGAACGGCGAAGAACCTCAGCGCCACCGACTTAGGAACAACGGTCTTCATGATGGTTTGCTGCATGTGGTCACCTGCGACCTCGTCGTTCACAACGATGACCGTGTTTGCCCCGAGAGACCTAATCCAGAGCTGACCCTGTCCGTGGATGAGCCTCTCGTCGATACGGGTCATAACAATATTGGGAACTGCCATTTCTTCGTCCTCCTACCAGTATGGGTTCCACGTAATGAGCTTCCTCGCGATAGCCTCGAGGAAGAAGTAGTCACCCCAGAGGTTTCCCTCGTCAACTCCCTTTCGGGAATGCCAGCTGTAGACACCGTGACGCAGGATGGGCGCACCGGGCTCAGGTCCATCATTCGTATAGTCATTGATGAGCGAACGGAGCGTGATAGCCAGAGCACCTTCGTCAATCGCGCGCTCCTCCTCGCCTGTCTCCTGGGATGCCATCTCGGCGAATCCGCATGCCGCAATAGCAGCGGCACTACTATCGCGCGGCTGACCAGATCCGTCACCAAACACAAGATCCCAGTAGCAGACCGAGTCCTCGGGCAGCCTATTGAGATAGTAGTTCCTCATGGAGCGAGCATAGTCTCGGTAGCCACTCATACCGGTATGGCGGATGTTGATGGGAATGCCATCGATACCCCAGGCCTGTCCACGAGCCCATGCGGAATCATCGGAGTACCCCTGTCGGGTTGCTCCGTGATCTGGGCCACCGGTTGTCGGGTCCATATAGAAGGTATGGAAGGCGCTGCCATCGGCCCTGATGATGTGCGCGCAGGTTGTCATAAAGTGGTCGCGGGCACATGCTGCATACGTTGGATCACCCGTGACATCACTTGCCCAATGAAGCAGCGGCACATTGAGCAGGCAATCGATGATAATGCGATAGTGATTGGGGCTGTCCATGGGACCCCATGCCTGGAAGAACCTCCCACGTCCCTGCCAACGCGTCATCAGCTGGTCTGCGGCGAGAATTGCTGCCCTACGCCCCTTCTCGCTACCACACACCTTGAATGCAGCAACGCACGAGGGGGTGTAGAGAAAGCCTAGATCGTGATGATCAAGCTCATGCCTGCGCTCGACCCTCTCAAGGAAGCTCTCGACGTTTGTCTCCGCAAGGGTTCTGTAGCGGAACTCACCGGTAAGCTCGTAAGCGAGCCAAAGCTGACCGGTCCAAAAGCCGTTTGTCCACTCATCGTTTCCCATCACCCCATACAGACCGTTCGTCGTTGCTGGGGTCGGGAACTGCCCATTGCCAAAAACCGACATGTTCGCATCTATCTGCGCCAGACATCGAATGAGCCCAAGCTCAAGCTCATCCTTGCTAAGGTGCTTTGCAGAGTTCCAGCGTTTGATGTCTGCAAGCGATTCAATGAATGGGATGCCCATGCCCCCCTCCTCTCAGTCGAAGTGAATAAATGCAAACCGGTTTATCTTTCCTCGATACGAAATCATGGGATCGTTTCCTTCGTATTACAAAGAATGGCCGGCGAACGGTTCAAATTGAGGGGTTGAACGGCAGTTCAGTTGAAGTCGTTACAAAACTAGTTTACTTTGTCACCCGTTGAGTGCGTCTCTACGAACTACATCTCGCCCTATGTTTTGTTCTAGTAAGGAAGGAAATACAATGAAAATCGCCCTCATCAACGAGAACAGCCAGGCGGCTAAGAACACCATGATTGAGAAGGCCCTGCGCAAGGTTGTGGAACCCATGGGCCACACGGTGTTTAACTACGGCATGTACGCAGCAGACGACGAGGCGCAGCTCACCTACGTACAGAACGGCATTCTCGCTGCCACGCTTCTTAATGGTGGCGCGGCAGACTATGTTGTGACCGGCTGCGGCACCGGCGAAGGAGCCATGCTCGCACTCAACTCCTTCCCCGGCGTCATCTGCGGACACGTTGAGGACCCCCTCGACGCCTACACCTTTGCGCAGATCAACGACGGCAACGCGGTGGCCATGCCCTTCGCCCTCAAGAACGGCTGGGGCCAGGAGCTCAACCTTGAGTACACCTTCGAGAAGCTCTTTGGCTTTGGGTCTGGCAACGGCTACCCGGCAGAGCGTGTCGTTCCCGAGCAGCGCAACAAGAAGGTCCTCGACCGTGTGCGCGAGGTGAACTTCCGTCCGTTCACCGAGCTTCTCCCCGAGCTTGACCGCGAGCTCGTGCGCGGCGCCTTTGCGGGCGAGCGCTTCCAGGAGTACTTCTTCGCCAACGCGACAGACGAGAAGGTCGTCGCACTTGTTCGTAGGATTCTTGCCTAAACAAACAGAGCGCAGCAGCAAGAGAACCACCGCACAACCTTAAGCAAAAATGTAGATTCGCTGGCAACGGGGACGCAGGGAAATACCTGCGCCCCCGTGATACCATCTGTTTAGTAAACCGTTTACCAATCGTCTCGAGCGAGGCTCCATGGCCACATCTACGAAGAAGCGCGTCACGATAAACGAGATTGCCCAGTTGGCCGGTACATCGAAGACAACGGTCTCGTTCTACCTCAACGGACATACCGACCGCATGTCACGAGAGACGCTCAAGCGCATTAAGCAGGCAATCAGCGAGACGGGCTATGAGCCCAGTCCGCTCGCCCGAAGCATGAACGCAAAGCAAACCTATCTGATCGGCATCGTGGTTGGTGACATTGCGAATCACTTTTCAAACCAAATTGTGAAGGGGATCGACTCCGTCGCAAGCGAGGCCGGCTACCGCCTTCTCATCAGCAGCTCCAACTTCGACCGCGATGATGAGCGGGCCTATATCGAACGTCTTCTCGCCGTGGGTGTCGACGGTTTTATCGTTCAGCCAACCGCACGTTTCCGTGAGGTGGCAAAGGTAATCTCTGAGGCCGGAAAGCACCTGGTATTCTTTGACAGCAAGTACTACGACTACACCTCCAGTTGGGTGAAGACGGACAACTATGAGGCGACCTACGAGGCAATAGAAGCATGCCTTGCAAAGGGGTACGAGCGAGTGCTGGTAGTTGCCGCCCAGCCGCAGCTCTTAAGCTCTCGCGTGGAACGCTTTGGCGGATGCGTGGATGCCCTTGAGGCACACGAGGTGCCTCATGAGGAATATGTGATACCCGACAGCGGCGTTGCCGTAGAGGACTTGGCAACATGGCTGCATGACCGGCTTGACAGGAACGCTACGCCTACGCTTGTATTCGCACCAAACTGCTGGACCCTCCCCGATGTCTACATTGCCATGCGCGACTTTTATACGAATATGCCAGACCAAGTTGGTCTTCTTGGGTTTGACAACACGGACTGGGCGAGTATTGCCTCCCCAAGCGTGTCGACCATAGTCCAGCCCGCATATCGCGAAGGCCAGCAGGCGGCGCGCATTCTCATCGACCTCATCAAAGGTGCTGGCAAGGTCGATTTGCACCAGGTTCTGCCCTGTGACATGCACTGGGGTTCGAGCACTCGCTAGACAGCCCGCCAATAGTCTGCCACTTCGTGGGGCCCTTTGGGCTCCACTTTTGTGAGCGGTTGAAGCGACCTCCCCCGCTCTCGCCTTTTCCGAACGCCAGTTGTCGGAAAATGTTGCAACGGCAACTCTTGTGCGTCGCGTCCGATTGGGGCACCATACCAATATCCTACTGGCTCACTAGAGATTGAGGAGCTCATCATGGCCATCATCTGTCACCGAATGTGTAACGAAACCAGCGCAGCGGAGCAACTCGGCCGCATCCCCCACTTGGAACGCATACGACACGCAGGAAGGTAACATCCCATGCAGGTAGACATCACGGCACTCTGGGCACTTGTCGCCACGATTGTGGCATTCGCCCTTCTCGCCACGCTCAAGCGCAAGTTCGAGGTGGGCTTTGGCATCCGCACCCTCATTGCGACCGGACTCGGCATAGTCATTGGCATCGCGTTTGGCCAGGCCTTCTCGTACTACGCAATCTTTGGCACCATCTACGCCAACGTTATATCTGCGCTTGTGGTGCCGCTCCTCCTCTTCAGCATCATCTCAAGTGTCACCAACCTCGCCGACCTCGTGCACCTCAAGGGCATTGGGGTGAAGTCGGTGGTCCTTCTCATGCTTAACACGCTTACGGCAACCCTCCTCACGCTTGCCATCGCACTTCCTCTGGGTGTGGGGACGGGCTTCTCGCTTGACGGTGTCACATACGAGGCCAAGGAAGTCCCCACGGTCACTGATACCATCGTGGGCCTCTTCCCGCAGAACCTTGCGGCGGAATGGACAAGCGACGCGGTGGTTCCCATCATCGTGTTTGCAATCATTGTGGCCCTCGCGTACAATCGCCTGGCCTCACAGCACCAGGATGACGAGAAGGTAGACGTGCGTCCGTTCAAGGCTTTCGTCGACGCCGGCAACAAGGTTCTGGGCGAGACCGTGAGCTGGGTCGTTGGGTTCACGCCATATGCCGTGGTAGCCCTCATCGGCCGTGCCGTGGGCCGCGCCAACGTCACGCAGCTCATACCGCTGCTCGGCGTGCTCGCTGTTGCATACGTAGTCCTGGCCATCCAGTTCTTTGGCGTCGAATCCGCCTTCGTGGGCTGGGCGGGACATCTCAGCCCCGTACGCTTCCTTAAGGGTGTGGCACCCGCTGCCGTCACTGCCTTCACCACGCAGAGCAGCATCGGCACGCTGCCGGTGACCATTCGCTCGCTCACGCAGAACCTCGGCGTCGATGAGGACGTGGCCAGCTTCACGGCGGGCCTTGGCGCAAACCTTGGTATGCCCGGATGCGCTGGCATGTGGCCCACGCTTGTTGCGGTATTTGCGATCAACGCCCTGGGCATCCCCTTCACGCCGGTTCAGTACGCATTCCTCGTCCTGCTCACGCTGGCGGTTTCCGTTGGCACCGTTGGCGTGCCGGGAACGGCAACCATCACCGCCACGGCGCTTTTGGCTGCGCTTGGCCTTCCCGTCGAGGTCATCGCCCTTGTGGCACCCATCTCCTCCATCGTCGACATGGGTCGCACGGCAACCAACGTGCTCGGTGCTGCAGAGGCCTCGGTGCTCGTTGCTGCCAGCGAGGGCCTGATCGACCGCAGCATCTATGACGGCGACAACTCCTTCGAGCTCATGCCGAAACGCAAGGCAAGCGCGGCATAGCGCCTCCTCGCCGCAACTTGGCTGGAAGCAGGCCTCCGGTGCCACAAATGGTGCCGGAGGCCCTTTTGCGTGACGCGGCGGGCGGTCGGCATACACGAAATGACGGTTGGTGGCAGTTTTGGACTCATTTTTTATATATCACTTGTGAAATCGCAATTCCTTGACCTGCGCATCAACAAACATCGAATCATTTTGTACTTGGGGCAGCCTCGAAAAACTGCCACCAACCGTAAATGTGTGCCATTCCGTCATTCCCTTTGCGCGAAATAGCCCCGTACCGCCCACGGGTGCATCCGCCGCTTACAGAACTGTAAGCTCTGCGAAGGTTGGCTGAATGAAAGGCAACGGTATCATATCCTCAACGTTTGGATGAGCACCCCCGAGGGCCAGCCGCACGACCGAGTACGAGGAGCACGCCATGTCCCAGGAGACAAACATCAACGATGACGCAGAAGACGTCACCAACGGCAAGGACAAGGAAGGGCATCCCCTCGACAACCTGCCTGTGATTTCCACCGACAAGACTGTGTCCATTCCATCCGCGACAGGCGCAGGCGAGACAGACGAGGGAACCAAGAATGCCATGGAAAGCCTGCTTGCCCACCGCAAGCAGCGCCGTCGCAAGCGCATCGTCATTGGTGTTGTTGCGGTATGCGTCGTCGCTGGTCTCATCGCATGGAACGTCATCTCTGCGCAGCAGGCAGCGAACATGGCATCTGAGCCAACGCTTCAGACTTCCATCGTCCAGCACGGTGAATTCGTCGACAAGGTCAAGGCATCCGGTAGCGTCGAGCCCGTGAACTCAGTGGTGGTCACACCCGAGGTGGATGGCATCATCTCCGAGGTGGACGTCCACGAGGGCGACACCGTCGAGAAAGGGCAGACACTCCTCGTTCTGCGCAACGACTCGCTCGACAAGGCCGTGCGCGAGGCCGACATCCAACTGCGCACCGCGAAGACCCAACTCGCATCTGCCAAGGACACCTACAACAACGCATGCAAGGCATACTATGCGGGCGAGACGGACCTCGCTACCGCGAACTCCGCGGCAGATGCCGTTGATACCGCACAGCTGGCGCTCGAGAGCGCCCAGGATGCCTACGACGACGCCGTTGCCACGGCGAACAAGCGCACCGTGACCGCACCCACCTCGGGCTCCGTCGTGGTTATGAACGCGGTCGAGGGGGCGGCGTTTGGTTCGGGCACCGGCGCCGGCGCATCTGCCACCGCAGCCTCTTCAAGTTCGGGCTCCCTCATCACCATCGGTGACCTCTCCCAGATGACGGTGACCGTACAGGTGAACGAGATGGACATCGCAAAGGTGGCTGTGGGGCAGGCGGCACGCGTCACCTTCTCCGCTCTTCCTGGCGTCGAGCTCGATGCCACCGTCACCCGCATCGCTACCGTCGCGTCAAGCAATGGCTCCTCTGCAGACGCACACGGAAGCGGGTCTGTGGTCACCTACGCCGTCGATCTGCTCATCCCCAACCCTGACCCCTCGCTCAAGCCAGGTATGACAGCAAGCGTGGCAATCGCCGCAACGGACATTCCGGACACTCTCATGGTGCCTGCGAGCGCCATCTCCGGCGAGGGCGACTCCGCAACCGTGACTGTCGTCACCGGCTATGACGAGAGCGGCATGCCCCAGACGGAGGACCGCTCCGTCAAGGTCCTCGCCACAGACGGCAGCACCGCCGCAGTCGAGGGCAACATCTCCGAGGGTGAAGAGGTGGCGATCGGCATGGCACAGTCTGCCGACACCCACGCCACGGATGGCTCATATGCACAGTCCGGAATGGCGGTGTGACATGACGGCCAACGTCATCCACACCGAGAACGTCTACCGCATCTACTCGTCTGCCGCAGGCCTTACGCCGGCGCTGTGCGGCGTGAGCCTGGATGTGGGACGGGGCGAGTTTCTTGCCATCATGGGTCCCTCTGGCTCGGGAAAGTCCACGCTCATGAACATCCTCGGATGCCTGGACAGACCAACCTCGGGCACCTATCTTCTCGAGGGGCTTGACGTCTCAAAGCTGACAGACGACGATCTTGCCCATGTGCGCTCAACACGTCTGGGCTTTGTGTTCCAGTCCTTCAACCTGCTGCCACGCGCCACGGTACTGCGCAACGTGATGCTGCCCCTTGTCTACACACGTGCGGGCGTGCGCAACCGGGAGCTTCGCGCGTGGAAGGCCCTCCTGGAGGTAGGCCTTCCCGAGGAACTCTACGACCACCGCTCAAACGAGCTCTCGGGCGGACAGATGCAGCGCGTGGCCATCGCACGTGCCCTCGTGAACGACCCGGCGCTCATCCTGGCAGACGAGCCCACCGGAAACCTTGACTCGGCAACAGGTGAGCTGGTCATGCGAACGTTTCGCCGCATGCAGGGGCAGGGCAAGACCATCGTGCTCATCACGCACGACGCAAGCGTCGCGGGCTGGGCAGACCGCGTGATGCACATCCGTGACGGCAGGCTTCTCACCGAGGAGCAGGAGCATGCCTACGTCACCGCCCTCGAGGCGCGCGAGCGCACGGGGAATGGCAGCGAGGAAGCGCTGCAGGAGGCGATCGCATGAGAATCCGGGACCTCGTCTTTGAGACCTTCTCCGCGATTCGCGCAAACCGGGGCAGGAGCCTTCTCACGGTTCTGGGAATCGTGATTGGCATCGGTGCCGTCATTGCCATGACGGCACTCATTGATGGCATCAAGGCATCCCTCGTGGGCGAGCTGGGGCTTTCGCAATCGCGCACGGTAAGCATCGATTGCTGGGTCGGCCGCGAAGTTACAGTGGATGATCTCGGTGCCCTGGAGAGGGGCATGTCTGACGACTATGAGTCCCTCACGGGCGTCGCGTTCACCGGAGGCGAAGTCTCAAACGGCGAAACGGAGCGGCAGGTGACCATCCTAGGTGTTGAGCCTCAATACCTGAGCGCCATGGGCGTCTCCACGGTCGCGGGGCGCACGTTCACGCAGAACGAGTGCGATACGGGCTCACGTGTGGTGATCCTTGACAAGAGCGTCACAGACTCCATGTGGGGATCGGATACAAATGCCGTAATCGGTCAGACCGTACGCATTGGAAACGATGACTACACCGTAGTGGGAGTCGTGGGCAGCGGTGGCATCCAAGGCGGCTACTCCTACGTCCCACTGAAGACCCTGCAGGCACGGATGTCCGGCGAGGCCGGTATCGAGCAGATCGTGGGCATCGCACGCGAGGGCGTGGATATGGAGGGCCTTGCGTCACGGACGGAGTCCTACCTAAGGAGCTACTTCAACCTGCCTGCCGCAGACGAGTCGGGCGGGGAGAACGGCACAGGCTACTACCTGAGCGTCACCACCATGGACTCCGTAATCAAGCAGCTCGACTCCACGATGGCAGCGTTCCAGGCGCTCATGACCGCTGTGGCAGGCGTCTCCCTGGTGGTTGGCGGCATCGGCATCATGAACATGATGCTCACCAACGTCACCGAGAGAATCCGCGAGATAGGCCTCAGGAAGGCGCTGGGGGCAAGGCGTTCTGACATCACGCTGCAGTTCCTGCTCGAGTCCGTGGTGCTGTGTCTTGTGGGCGGGGTCTTTGGCATCCTTCTGGGCTTTGCCGGTGCCAATGCGCTTGCACAGGTGGCGAGCTCATCCATGCAGATGGGCGGGCTTACGGTCACGCCCGTGATCTCGACTGCCGCCATAGTGCTTGCCAGCGGCATCTGCGTGGGCATTGGTGTGCTCTTTGGCTTCTATCCCGCATGGAGGGCCGCACGGCTCGACCCTGTTGAGTCGCTGAGGTACCAGTAGCGGAGTGGTGGCGTGTCCCGCTCGCGGCAGAGCAGTCATCGAGCCGCGCGCCATCACGCCACGTGCGAGCCATCCGAAAACTGCCAACACGGCAAGCCGGACGAAGGGACCCGCGGATGCCGTTCGACTTCAAGAAGGAGTACCGAGATCTCTGCCAGCCCAAGGCGAAGCCCGCCATCATCGAGGTTCCGCCCATGCGCTTCATCGCCGTCGAAGGCTCGGGCGACCCCAACGAGGAGGGCGGGGCCTACAAGCATGCGCTCGATCTGCTCTATGGCATCGCCTATACCCTCAAGATGAGCTACAAGACCGAGCACGCCATCGAGGGCTTCTACCAATACGTGGTTCCGCCCCTGGAGAGCTTCTGGTGGCAACCGGGCGCCACAGGCGTGGACTACGCTGGCAAGTCGTCGTTCAACTGGGTTTCCGCCATCCGCGTGCCCAAGTTCGTCAGCGAGGCGGACTTCGCCTGGGCCATCGGGGCGGCCAGCGCCAAGAAGAGGATGGACTTCTCGCCCGTGCTGCTGCTCGAGGCCGACGAGGGCCTGTGCGTGCAGTGCATGCACCTCGGCCCCTACGACGACGAGCCAGCAACGGTCGATGCCATGCATTCGTTCGCCGAGGCGCAGGGCTACGCGCCCGACCTCTCCGACGCGCGGCGGCATCACGAGATCTACCTCACCGACCCGAGGAAGGCTGACTCTGCGAAGATGAGGACCGTGGTGAGGCACCCAATCAGGAAGGCGCAGTAGCAAGGGACGGACGCTTGGGACGTAGCGTACCCATGTTGGCGATGGGCACGGCGAGCTGCGTGGTGTCCCTGTGGTTCTTGTGGACCCCGGTCGGTGCAGGCGTGGCTAGTGAGCCAGGCGTTCAGTCACCGCAGCAACCAGGTCCTCGGCGGGAACCTGGGTCTGCTCGTGGGTCTCCATGTCGCGCAGAGTCACGGCGTTTGCCGCCACCTCGTCGGGACCGATGACTGCGCAGACGCGGGCACCAAGCTTGTCGGCCTGCTTGAACTGGCTCTTAAGCGAACGCCCCTGGTAGTCGGCCTCGGTGCGCACACCCGCCTGACGCAGCGCAAGCGTTGCCGAGAAGACCGCCTCGCGCTCAGCCTCAGAGGTCCCGGCCACGTAGACACACCAAGGCTGGGGCGTCTCGAGCGAGCCCCCCTGCGCGGCAAGCGCAAGGGCGATGCGCTCGAAGCCCACCGCAAAGCCAATGCCCGGCGTGGGCTTCCCACCCTCGAGCTCCATAAGGCCGTCGTAGCGGCCGCCGCCACCGATGGCGCCAACGCCACCGTCCACGGCCTCCACCTCAAAGACCGTGCGCGTGTAGTAGTCGAGACCGCGCACGAGCGTGGGATCCTCTACGTAGGCAATGCCGGCCTCATCGAGATAACGTTTGACCTGCGCATAGTGTTCGGCGCACTCGTCGCAGAGGTTATCCTTGGCAAGCGGGGCATCACGCATGACCTCGCGGCAATGGTCGTTCTTGCAGTCGAAGCTGCGCAGCGGGTTGATCTCGGCACGCTCGAGGCAGTCTTCGCACATCTCGTCAGCATGGTCGAGAATGAACTGGCGAACCCTCTCGCGATAGGCGGGACGACAAGCAGCGTCGCCCATTGAGTTGATGGAGAGCCTCAGGCGGGAAGGGTCAAAGCCCAGGCGTTTGTAGTACTCCATGAGCATGATGATGCACTCGGCATCCGCCGCTGGATCCGCTGCGCCAAGCCACTCGACGCCCACCTGGTGAAACTGGCGTAGACGCCCCTTCTGGGGACGCTCGCCACGAAACATTGCCCCGGCATACCAAAGCTTTGCGGGGGCGGCTCCCTGCGGCACCATGTTGTTCTCGACGGCGGCACGGACCACGCCAGCCGTGCCCTCCGGGCGCATAGCCAGACGCTGCTTGGGCTTGAGACCAACCTCAGAACCCTGCTCGAGGAGACTCTCGAAGAGGGCACCAGAGACCACACGGAACATCTCCTTGCGCACGACATCCGTCGATTCTCCGATGCCATGCACAAAGGTGTCGACCTGCTCGATCGCCGGAGTCTCGACCATATCAAAGCCGTACGCGCCAAAGAGGCCGCGCGCTACGTCCTGCATGCGCTGCCATGCGCGCATGTAGCCGCCGAAGAGGTCCTCAGTCCCCTGAACCCGCTGTGCCATGTAGTGCTCCTTCCGCGCCGCTCAAGGCGCATCTGGTCGCGGCCACGAACGGGACGTCCTGCGCGCCGCCTTCCACGACCATGTTCGGGTTGCAAGTATAGCGCCGGGGTGGCCTATGCGACGCTTGCGGAGGAGAGGTGCACGATGCGTCCGTCGATGCGCGAGGTCGCGTCGGTCTGGATGTCGATGTCGGCACCATCAGCAACGACAACGGCCCCTCGCACCACGGAGCCGTTTGCAAGACGCACGGTGGGAACGCCTGCCGCCACATAAATCGCAGCGGTATGCGAACTCGTTGAAGAGACACCATCAAGCTCAAGGACAACGTTGCCGCAGAGCTCTGCAAGGGCTCCTGTCGAAAGAATCTGGGCATCAGCAATAGAAACGCTGCTACCAGACCCCTCCGCGCGCACCACGGTGCCTGACGTAGCCTCGAGGCTCCCCTGTTCCATCGAAACGTCTGCCCCATCGGCTGCAGCGAGGGCGGCGCACCTCTCGCCCGAGGCGTAAACGGACGTGTTGCTCAAGCGTACTGTTGACCCCTTGTTAGCGCATGAGACGGCAACCGACCTCTCGCCGCGCGCGGAGAACGTCGAAGCAGCCTCCACCTCCGCAGTGCCTCCGTTGGCAACGGAGAGCGCACTTGATTCCTCTGGTGCAATTGATATCAGCGTCAACCGCGCCGCTGAAACATGCTCACCGGCACCCACCTGCACAACAGCGCCGGCATCGGTAGACGTGAGCACATCGTCGCCAAGTTCTCGCACCGCGTCATCGCCTGTGACGTCCTCATCGTCCTCAGAGCCATCCGCTGGGTCATCTTGCTCCTCAGAGGAGACATAGGCCGCTGCAAGCGAGAGGGACGCAGACGAATCCGTCACAGGCTGCATGCGAGGCTCCGAGGGCCCAGGAACGGTTGTCGAGACCCACGCCGAGCCACGATCAGAAGTGCCTTCGCGCGCTGCGGCGTCACTGCCATCCGCTTCATCAACTGAGCGCCCTTGCTGCTCCTCGCCTTGAGAGGTGCTCACGTAGTCGAACCCCTCCGCAAAGGCCTTCGGAGGCAATGCCCCCAGGGCAGTCGTGAGGGCGAATGCTGCCGTAAGCATGCAGATTGCCTTCGATGAGCGGGATGCCTTCTCGACAGGACGCCCCCACCAGCGAGCGACACACGGTGATGCGTTGCCAGCATCCGGTAGGGATGAAGCCTGAGCCTGCTGGGATTTGGTCGATGTCTCCTCGTACATGCGAGACTCCCCTCGTCCGATTCCGCGACGTCCAAGCGCCGCCTTGCCGAGAAGTCTTCCCTCGCACAGGGAGGCCCTGACCCCGACCGGAGTACATGCCATCCCGCACCCACGACGTTGTGCGGAAGCTGAAAGGGTCGGTGGCCCCCTTGTGCCACCGACCCTCTCAATTGCCAGTCAAAGGACCGGACTGAGACGTACGCCGATGCCCTATTGCCGTCGGTCGTGCTGGTCGTGCCAAAGCCCTGCCGCCTGAAGGACCTCGAGGGCAGTGTGTTGCGGTTGCTCGGGTGGGGTGGTAGAGCTGCGGTACTGAGCCATCATCTGCTTGAAGAGAATTGCAGGTGCGGGCGGAGTGTAGGTGACGGCGTTGGCGCCGGCCTCAATCGTGAGACGTGTTGACTCCTCCGTGCCGCCACTCGACGCGATAATGGGCACGTCGGGAAACTTCTCGCGAATCTTGCTCACGATGTTTGCGGTCTCCTTGCCTCCGGCGACGTTGATGATGGCTGCACCAGCGTCGATGCGCGCAGCGACATCGGCATCTGCGCTTACGACGGTGATTACCGTGGGGATGTCGATGGCAAGTGAGACCGCCCGAAGGTTGACGTTCGAGATGGGCGAGTTGAGCACCACCCCCATGGCACCTTGGCACTCCACATCATGCGCAAGGGTCACCGTACGCACCCCGCGCGTGGTGCCACCGCCGATGCCACAGAACACCGGAATGCTCGCAGCGTCGATGATGGCCTCAGAAATGGACTGCTGGGGAGTAAAGGGGTAGACGGCAAAGACAGCATCGGCATCACAGTTCTTGATGATTGCGAGGTCTGTGGTATAGACGAGTGAGCGAATCTTTCGTCCAAAGATTCTGATGCCGCTTGCCTTCCAGGACTCCTCCGGCATCTTGAGAATCTTGTGCCGAAGCCTGGCTTGGATGATTGGGGCTTCCTTCTTTGCGGTCGCCGGAACGACGACGGGCTCAGAGACATTGTCTTCCATGGTTGCTACCACCTTGTGAAACGTGGCGAACTCGGTTCGCGACATAATGCATCCCGATAGTACCCAACGAGTGCACCCCCTACTCACGATTCACAACATTTTTCCGACACGCCCGTGGAGAAGTGCTTCTCCACGCCACATGGGCTACAACGCAGACGATGGCTCATGCCTGCGCTGGGATAAGGCGTGCCAGGGGCGACTCAAGGACCGCGCAGCGCTCAACCGCCGCACCTTCATCCCCTATTCAATTCTCAGGGTGCTCTTTCTTGCCATACTCATCCGATGCATTGTGACCAGCGTTGGAGGTGCGGCCACCTCTGTCCTGGCCCTCTCCCTGACCCTCTCCATAGTTGGGGACAGGACGCGCATAGAAATCCCTACCGATGTGGGGAAGCCGCATCCGGGTCCATGGCATCGCAACGACCGCGACGCATCTAGAAAATGTCCTCCATGGGTGCTTTGCCATTGACGATGCCGCCCGTTATCCCACGCTCTCGAAGCATGCCGGCAATCGCATAAATGGGGTCTGGGTCCACCCCCTTCCGGGCAGGTGGCTTGACGTTGATGCCATAGACGACCTCGATGAAGCGTGACCGTGGGTCAACCTCTCCCCTAATCCAGGTCTCCCCTGCGTTTGCAAGGTAGTCCTTCCAGTTTGCATACGAACGCTGGGCGAGAAGGGTGTCGTCATTCCAGGCAGACCGCACCTCCTCATCGTCCACGGGTTGGAGGAACGACTTGTAGTCCTCATGCACGGCATCGGCAATGCCGTCGATGTAGTACCATCTCCCGCTGCAGCACTGATAGGGGTGGCGGTCCCCGCACAGCACCGCAAACAGGTCCTCCTTATGTATAGGGATGCGGGGCAGCCTGAGCATGTCCCCCACCTTGGATGGGCAGTCCAAGCCCACATCCCTTACCGCACGCTCCACCCCATGCATACAAAAGAAGGGGTTCTCCCACTCATCGAAAGCCTTGCGTATGCCAGCCGCCTCTGCCATGCAGCTGACCCTTACCAAACTCTCCTGGTATCCAGACATCTGATTGCCCCCACACCTCGAACAACCGACAGGGAGCCGGCCGTCGCCGGCTACGCTCGAGCGTTGCTTGCGAGGGAAAGAAACAGTGTCACGTGCCAGTGGGGGCCTCCGGGACACCTCCGCGCCTCGCAAGCCGATTGTACCACAGGAGAGAACACTTGTTCCCGTCAGGTTGCTGACAGATTTGTGCCAGAGAGCGCTGGCATGTCGCACCCCGGCGCATCGGGCCACGCGAGCACGCGCGCAAGCATGCCCCTGACATCGAGCACGCCGTACGCGAAGCCCCTGCGCACCAGTTCGTCGGGCACAAAGTCATCATACTTGTCAAAGCGTGGAACCTCACCGGGGTAGACCAGCTCCATGGGGTCAAGCGGGCGGGCAGCCTCCTCTTTGACCACACGGTAGAAGCCCTGAGCGTCCACACCCATGGTGAACTGCATGAAGTAGGGTCGGGAGGAGTCGAGGCCCTTGAGGCCGAGCTTCTCGCCGCAGCGGATCTTGAGAAAGCGCTCGAGGGCGAGAAAGGCATAGCTCCCAAGCCAGGGCAGAAGGCACCACGACGTGCCGCCCAGACACACCAGGGGCTCGGAGCCTAGATGGGCGAGCATGGCAACGTGGCGTGCCTGGGCAAGCCGAGCACGCGCATTGGGACGCAGGTAGGGGTATCCGCGCGTCTCGCGGAGAACATCTCTCATCCGCTCCAGCACGTGGGTATTCACGTCTCCGGCGCACATCCCGAAATACGCCGGAACCTTACCTTTCACCTGTGTGCATTCGATGAGGTGGCGTTTGTAGTCAATCTCTTCGATCACCCAGACGGCACCCGCGATGGCAATGCGCTCCCCCACCGGCGGCGGTTGGACGATGGTTCCCAGCTCCTGGGACTCGGAGCGCACGGTGTATTCCTCGTCATCGGCAAAGGTGGCGTAGAAACGGAAGTCGTTCGTCACGCGCTCGCCAGCGAGCCCCACGATGAGCCCGCCCGTCTCGGTACGCTCGATCTGGTCCGTGTCCGCAAGATGGCGCAGGAGCGTGCGGTAATCATCTGCCGTCACACGGTGGAAGGGCGAGAGCGTAAGCACGCGACGCGCCAGGTCTGCGGGCGAAAGCTCGCCCGTCGAGGCAAGCGTCGCCATAGTCTGGTGATAGAGGAGGCTGTAGGGCAGGCCATCCAGCCGCGGCGGCTCGACCCATCGCTCCTCGACGTAGAGCTGTACGAGGGCAATGCCCTGTAGGAGCTTCCAAGGCACGGTCTCGGGCAGCAGCGCCCGAGCCTCGGGCTCGTCCTCACGCATGACGAACCACATCTCGCAAGGCTGCCCGCGACGTCCGGTGCGGCCCATGCGCTGGAGAAACGAGCTCACCGTGAAGGGTGCGTCTATCTGGAACGCGCGCTCGAGGCGCCCGATATCGATTCCCAGCTCAAGCGTGGATGTGGTCACCGTGGTGAGGCTTGCGTCCTCGTCGCGCATGAGCTCCTCGGCCGTTTGTCTGAAGCTTGCCGAGAGGTTGCCGTGGTGGATGAGGAAGCGGTCGGGCTCGCCCACGGCCTCGCAATACTGGCGAAGCGTCGTGGTAACGGCCTCGCACTCCTCGCGCGAGTTGGCAAAGGCCAGGCACTTGTGGCCGCGCGTGTGCTCGAAGACGTAGGCAAGGCCTGGGTCCGCAAAGGCCGGCGCCCTGTCTGTGGGCGCCTCGGGCTCGGGCTGCTCCGTCTGCGGCGAGACGTCCGAGACATCTGGAGAGGCGTCCTCCACGCGCTCGTCTGGGCTAGGCACGCGCTCCTCGGCTGCGACCGGCTGAGGCGTCTCGTACGCAGCCTCCGCTGTAGCGGGGCCAACGCTGCCGCCGTGGCCAAGTCCGTCCTCACCACGCTCCGGTGCCTGCGGCCCCGTCACGTAGAAGTGCTCCATCGAGAGGCGCCAGCGCTCCCGCGGAGCCTCCAGCCTGGGGATAACACAGCCACGCCCCGTCCCCGCGGAAAGGTAGGCGCCGGTAGCGGCAGGGTCGCCGATGGTGGCCGAGAGACCAATGCGACGTGGCGTTACGCCTGCCAGACGGGAGAGCCGCTCGAGGCAGCAGAGCGTCTGGCCACCGCGATCGCCTCGCAGCAGCGAGTGCACCTCGTCAATCACAACAAAACGCAGGTCACCAAAGATGCGCGGGATGGCGTTATGGCGGTGCAAGAGCATGGCCTCGAGCGACTCGGGCGTGATTTGCAGGACTCCCGAGGGGCGCTTGAGCATTTTGGCCTTGTGAGACCGCGACACGTCCCCATGCCAGTGCCATACCGGTATGTCGCCTTCGGCGCAGAGGCCTTCCAGCCGTAAGAACTGGTCGTTGATCAGTGCCTTGAGCGGACCAATGTAGATGCAGCCCACGGACGCAGGAGGGTCTTCCCAGAGCTCCGTGAGGATGGGAAAGAACGCCGCCTCGGTCTTGCCCGAGGCAGTCGAGGCCGTGAGCAGGACATTCTCGTCAGTGTTGAAGATGGCGTCGGCAGCAGCAACCTGTACGGCCCTCAGGGCACGCCAGTCGTGCTCGTAGATAAAGTCCTGAATGAACGGGGCATAGCGGTCGAATGCGTCCATGGCTGCCTAGATATCGAACTCGGCGAACTCGTCCTGCCCGGCCGAAGACGCACTGGTAGGTGCAGCCGCATCCTGCTCGGCCGGTGCCTTCACGGGAGCGCTGAACTGCCCGCTGCCCAGCAGTTGCTCGACTGTGATTCCAGGGTTCTGGGACAGGATGTCGAGCATCTCGACAAAGTCTCGAATGACCTCGCGCGGAGTAAGGTGGGTGTCCGCCCCAACGCGACCATACTCCGTCTCGAGGAAGCGCACGAGCTCGCCCTGTGTGATTGTGCGCATGTAGCCAAAGAGCCCCGCATGGATGTCCGCGAGCTTCTCGACCAGTACCAGCAGCTCCTCGTGCGTGAGCGGCTCAAGCCTGATGACCGGCGCCAGCATGTCGACCAGGCCGTCCTGCGAGAAGCGCCCCTGCGCGAGGCGGCTTCTCAGGGCCTCGTAGGAATAGAGGCCACGGCGCCTGTCCTCTACCGCCTGCGGCGTTCCGCTCATGATGATACCGAGGTGGCGCGCCTTGCCCTGAAGCGTGTCATTGTACATGGTGAGCACCTTCTCGTAGTTGTACTGCCTGCTCACCGCGTTGGGGATCTTGTAGAGGTTCACCATCTCGTCGAGGAGGACGACCAGTCCCTTGTAGCCGGCGCCCACGAGGAACGTCGCGAGGATCTTGAGGTAGTCGTACCAGTCGTCATCGCCAATCACGATGCCCACACCCAGCTCCTGCCTGGCCTCGGTCTTGTTGCGGTACTCGCCACGGAACCACTTGGTGACGCTAGCCTTGGCCTCGTCGTCCCCCTCGAGGTGGGCGTGCCAGTACATGGTGAGAAGACGCGCGAAGTCGTACCCGTGGACCAGCTCCTGGACCGATGCCATGGTGCCCATGATGCGTCGCTCCATGGCACCAACGAAGGCCGGGTCCTCGGGGTCAAGCCCGTCTTCGAGCGTCACCTGCGTCTGCACGTTCGAGACCCAGCGGTCGAGCACCAGGTTGAGGGCACCTCCCTCCGGCCTGGTCTTGGTGCTGAGGTTGCGAATGAGTTCGCGGTAGGTGGCAAGGCCCTGCCCGCCCGTGCCCTGGAGGCGACGCTCGGGCGAGAGGTCCGCATCCGCCACCACATAGCCCCGGCCCATGGCGTGGTTGCGGATGGTCTGGAGCAGAAAGCTCTTACCGCTGCCATAGCGGCCCACCAGAAAGCGAAAGCTGGCGCCACCATCGGCCACGAGGTCAAGGTCATGGAGAAGCGCGGCCACCTCTCGGTCACGTCCCACGGTGATGTAGGGCAAGCCCACGCGCGGGACAACACCGCCCTTGAGGGAATTGACGATCACTTGCGCGATGCGCCTTGGCACGCGCGGCGCATGCCCAGAGATTGTTTGCGTCATGATTGAAGGTATCCTCTCAGGTCCTGCTCGTAATCCTCAACGATGGCCGGGCCGTCCTCTCCAAACTCCAACACCGTGTCTCCCATAAGGTCGAAGAGCTTCTCGTTGATGGAGTCGACGAGCATGTCGACGGAGGTGCCCATAGCAACAGGTACGCTCTTATGGGCGAGAAGCGCACCGAGGATGTCTTGCTCTTGGGTGGTGAGACCATTGTCTGGCAGCGGTGCAGATGCGCTCTGCTCGGGTGCGGGTTCTGCCGCCGGCGGTTGGGCGGCCGTACCCGCTGGCGGCAGCGGTGCGGACGCAGGCTCTGCAACGGCATCGCCAGGCGCGTGGTCCTCGCGTTCCTCGTCCACCAAAAGCGCCTCACGCGTGACTGCCGCCGCACTGCGAATGCCGCCCAGCTTGGAGAGGTCAACCCTAAAGCGGCGTCTCTCGGCCTCTTTCTCGCGCTCATGCTGCACCCGGCTCTCCTCGACAACCATCTTGTCGAGATAGCGGGGCAGCCTTTGGTCTTTGAGCGGATGACCGAAGCCCCAGTCGATGCGCATCTGACGGTCGATGGCCCGGAGGAGGCGCGTCAGGTTCCGACTGCGCTCGGCGGTTGAGTAGGCAAGTCGCTCCGTCCAGCGGCCCAAGCGATAGCTCACCGTTTGACCAGGACAAACGCGAATGGTTCGGTCTGGACCCTCCCAACCGCGCTCGAGCGGGACGCCGGCAAGCGGCGTGAATGGCCACGACGTACGGTAGCCAACCAGGCCGTCGACCCACCCCGTCTTCCTGCGACGATTGCAGTGCACGGCCATCCGACGCGCCACAGCCGCCGCGACCGCAGCGAACGACTCCTGGTGCGCGCGGACGAAGGGGGATCGCGACACATCAATGGTGGAGACGTTGCCCATTGCCACCATGACCTCGTCATCTGTAGGGGTCGACGCCTTCTCCCCCGACTGGCTCTCAATGAGCCCCTTGGCAAGAAGTTCCGCGTGCTCCATGGCACGCAGCGTCTCGACCCCCGAGCCAAACGAGCGGTCCGCCTCCGGGACCGTCTGGCGCACATCGAGTCCCACGCAGATGGCGTAGTCGCGCTCCCAACGCCTGATGTCCATGGTCACGCTGGGACCCCTGCCACGTGCGTCCTCATCGGCGCAGCGCTGCTCAAGCTGGTGGAGGCGGGCGAGAGCCTCGGCCCCCGGGGCGGCGCCCACGCCGTTTATGAGCTCGAAGGCGAGGATTGTGGCGTAGGTTGCCGGCGCATCGGCGACGGTGCCCCGTCGCCACGCGGTGCGCCAGGTGAAGTAGCCGCGCAGCTCCAAGTTGCCTAGGCTCTTGTAGGTTGGAAGGTAACGGTAGGGATGAAAGCCCTCGAAGGGGAGGCTGTCCTCGAACATGGCAGCGAGGCGCGCCTGCCGACAGAAGAGCTCACCCGACCGAAGGCCCTCGCCCTCCAGCCGGCGCAGCTTGCGCAGGGTGGGAGGAAGCTCTGAATCCGCGGGCTCCACGCTCCTTTGGGAATATCCCGACGTTTCAAGGGAGAAGGACAGCCAGGAGGGAATGACCTCATCGAAAGGCGTAGGCTGAGCCGGCCGCGATGCTGCTGCGTAGTCTACCTGGTGACGTCGCTCAGCACGCTGCCCGCGAGCCGTGCGCGCGGCGGCCCGTCCCTCCTGCCGACTCTTCGCGCGCTCACGCGCGAAGTCTGCACCGGTCTGAAGGATTGGCTGGTCAGAATAAGTGTGCTGGCTTTCGGCCACGAGCATGCGGGCAGCCCTCGATGAGAGGATTTGCTCAAGGATCTCCTCCGCACGCGACCGTGCGAAATCCTCCAGGTGACTCATACCGTCCTCGTCCAAGCCACACCTCCCCATACGACTCGGCAACCGTGATAACCCATTCTACTCCCCTGCTCAGCACATGAGAACGTGTGTACGACAATTCGCATATCCGAGCTCACGACCACTTGGTCGCATCTGTGCGTTCGATATAGAAGCAGCAAGAGCCCCAATGGCACGTTTTGACGTTTGGTGGCAGTTTTTCGGGGACCCCTCGAGTAGTAATTAGTTTGATGTTTGTTGATCCGCAGGTCACGGATTTGCGACCTCTTCTGAAACATATCAAGGATTTGCCCGAAACTGCCACCAAACGTCAATTCGTGCGGCCGCTGTCTGGCGAGCGCCCGGCCCCGCCCGCGTCCCCACATGGGCCGATGGCGCCGTCGGCGCCCGGGGAAGCCCCTCGCCGCCGGCCGGAACGCGAATTTACGGTTTGTGGCAGTTCGGGGCAAATCCTTGATGTGATACCGCTAGAGTGGTAAATTGCTGACCAGCACTTCAACAAACTTCGAATCAGTTTGCACTTTGCGGACCCCCGAAAAACTGCCACCAACCGTAAATTCGTGCCACAAGGGCCAAGCCCTCGCCTACATCCGCAACGCCGTGTTGCCAGCCCTTCTTTGGGGCGCAGCTACGCAGCAGGCTCTCCTCGTCCCACCGGGCGTGTCGTGGCAACCGTGACCAACCGGCCAAGACGGCACAGGCCTCAAGTGAGACAATATCCGAGAACAGTCTCACATCCAAGGAGCGCAGAGCATGGCAACCAACACTACCATCGGCATCATCGGCTGCAGCCACGTAGGCGCACACGTCGCAAGCGCACTGCTTGCCCAGGGACTCGCGAACGAGATACGCCTCTCCGACACGAACGAGAGGCTCTGTCGCGCGCAGACAAACGACCTTCTTGACGCCATGAGCTTCTACCCTCGCCCCGCGCGCGTGATCGAGTGCGATGCCACCTACGAGGAGCTGGCCGGCTGCGGCGTTATCGTCAACGCAGCGGGCCATGTGGACGCCGCCCGTACCGACCGCGACGGCGAGCTTGTCCCCACGGTCGAGGAGCCCAAGACGTTCGTGCGCCGCGTCGAGGACGCCGGTTTCACGGGCATCTGGGTGAGCGTCGCAAACCCCAACGACGTTATCGCCACCGAGATCCGTGACCTTGCCGACTGCGACCCCCGCCGCGTGATGGGCTCGGGCACCACACTCGACTCCGCCCGCCTCAAGCACGCGCTCGCCGGCGCAACCGGCCTCAACCAGGCCTCGATCAACGCATGGATGCTCGGCGAGCATGGCTTTTCCGAGTTCGCCCTCTGGTCGCACGTCGCCTTTGGGTGCCTCGCGCCCGAGGAGCTCGAAGCCCAAACGGGCATCACGCTCGACCGAGACGCGCTCGAGGAGCAGGCCGTACGCGGTGGATACACGACCATGGTGGGCAAGGCCTGCACCGAGTACTCCATCGCCAACGGGACCGTGTCCATCATCGCGGCCATCGTGGGCGACACCAAGCTCGTGACCCCCGTCTCGACCCTGGTCGAAGGGGTTTATGGCGTCTCGGGGCACTACGCGTCGCTACCCTGCGTGATTGGCGCACAGGGCGTCGAGCAGGCCATCATTCCCACCATGACGCCACGCGAGCAGGAACGTTGGCAGGCCAGCTGCAAGCACATCGAGGAGAACATCGCCAAGGTCTCGTGGTAGACGGCACGCGGCGCGTGCGGCCCCTCGTCGCTGGCAGACGGCTGGCACCCTACTTGAGCGTGACCTTTATCCCGCCGGAACCCTTGCCGCCACGTCCGCCACGACCACCAAAGAGCCCCCTCAAGCGCGCACCATAGCGCTTGAAGCGGTGGTTGATGCTCTCGCCGCTCGTCGAACGCAGGCCCAGAAGCGGCGCTGCGCACAGTGTAGGCAGGAAGTATTCGATGGCGCGCCAGAGCACGAAGCCCGCTGACGCCTGTGCCCCAAACATCTTGCCAAAGAGCAGCGCAAAGCCGCCCTCGGCTCCACCGGTGCCACCGGGCAGCGGGATGGCCGAGGTGAGCAGCTCGAGCATCGAGCCAGAGGCCAGGCAGGTAATGAGGTCGGCCTCCTTGCCAAAGGCGTTAAGCACGAACCACGGAAGCGCATAGAGGCAACCCAGCTGCAACAGGGTGAGCACCAGCACGCCAATGAGGTCCCGCCTGTTCTTGGCGGCGGACCTGAAGCCATCGGAGAACTCCATGATCTGGTTGTTTACGACCTGGTACCAGTGGTCGTAATCCTTCACCCAGCCGTGCTTGCTGGCAAAGCGCAGCACCCAGTTGCCAATGCTCGAGAAGAACTTGGGGTACGCGCAGATAGCGAAGAGCACCACACACTCCAAGATCTTGAAGGCAAAGAGCAGGATGCCAACGATGATGAAGTCGCCAAAAGAGTCCAGGAAGTAGTCAAGCCGGAAGACGAGCATGATGGCCGCAAAGATGCCCTCGCCTGCCTCGTACATGATGAAACGCGTGGAGTGGAGCGCGCCGGCACCGCCCACGGAGAGGCCCGAACGCGTGAGGCGATAGATCTGCGCAGGTGCGGCACCCATGCCGTTGGGTGTGAGGTTCATGAAGAATATGCCAGCGGCCTCGACGCTCATGAGGTCGCGCACGCCTACGGGAGAGTTGGGGTCTGTGATCACCGAGAGCACGTACGCCGAGACGCCAATGACGTAGTAGACCAGGTAGCAGAGGGCACCACGCAGAATCCAGGTATTGTCAACCTGCGAAAGGCTGCCGAGAAACACATCCATCTGGCCGGAGAAGATGAGATAGGCCAGGTAGGCAAGCGTGACACCGCCGAGAAAGGCCAGGCTCTTACGCACCTGGCCCATGCTCTGCTTGTCAGCCTCACGGTCTTGGGTCGAGACGGCCTTCACGGCGTCAACGCGGTACTTGACCTTGGCACCCGCGCCCACGGCAGCCGCCTTGGGAGTGGCCCCGGCAGCATGCTTGGGCTTGGGAGCGCTCACCTTGGCACCAACGACCTGCGGCTTTGGGGCCTTGGGGCGCTTCTGCGGCGCTGGGACACCCGAGGCCGAGGTGGCAGCCGTCGCAGGTGCTCCCCCGACATCACGCTGCCGGGAGTGCCCCTCCACGGGGGCCTTATCCTCGGCGTCCTCTGCCACAAGCACCTCCGACCCACCTCGCCCCAGGCCAGCGCCGGGGGTGTCAACCAGTCACGTCACACGAGCTAACTCAAGGATTATAGGCCACCGTGTCTGGTTCCACGATGCCGCCCCCCAGACAGACGAGACCCCCATAGATAACGGCGGATTGTCCCGGCGCCACCGTGCGCACGGGCCCAGCGAAGCTCACGCGAGCACGGCCTTTGTCGAGCGCCTCTACGCGGGCGGCCCGAAGCTCGCCCGTATGCCTCGTCCGCACGAGATACTCGCCGTCCGCAGGTGGCCTACCGGCAATCCAATGCACGTCGGAGAGGTCGAGCTGCATGCACCACAGGCCCGGGCACGCTGGGTCGGCGGTCACGTAGACCACATTTCTCTCGGTGTCTGTCGAGACAACGTAGCGCGCAGGCCCCCCGCCCAGATCAAGCCCGCGTCGCTGGCCAACCGTGAACAGAAAGGCGCCATCGTGGTGGCCAAGGACGCGGCCCGTCTCCCATTCCACAATGTCACCGGAGCGGCGCTCAAGCGTGTCCAGCAGGAAGGTCCTCATGCCCACCGGACCCACAAAGCAGATGCCGTCAGAGTCCGGCTTGGACTCCACTCCCAGTCCCCTCTCGGCGCACATGCGGCGCACCTCGGCCTTGTCGCGCAGGTCGCCCACGGGAAAGAGCGTGTGCGAGAATGCCGTCTCACCCACGCGCCAAAGGAAGTAGGTTTGGTCCTTGTGCTCGTCTGCGGCCCGCAGAAGCTGGGTGGCCCCCGCCTCGGAATCGCGCCTCACGCGGGCGTAGTGCCCCGTGGCGATAAAGTCGGCGCCGCGGGCAAAGGCGCGCTCGGCAAAGGTGCCAAACTTGACCGTCTGGTTGCACATCACATCGGGATTGGGCGTGAGGCCGCGGGCGTAGGCATCGACGAGGTAGTCGACAACGGTCCGCCGGTACTCCTCCTCGCAGTCCCAGACCTCAAGGCCAATGCCCAAGGTCACGGCCACGCGCTCGGCGTCAGCAAGGTCGTCTGCCCAGGGGCAGCGATACCCCGGCAGGTCGCGCGACCAACTGCGCATGTAGACCGCCGTCACGTCGTAGCCCTGCTCGACGAGAAGCGCTGCAGAAAGCGCCGAGTCCACACCTCCGGAGAGGCCGAGAAAGACCTTCTCGCCCATTAGCGACACCTCCCCACGGCAAGCCCTCCCGCGAGGGCGAGCATGTCCTCGTCGGTGACGCCCGTGCGCCGCATCTCGGTGCGCACGGCGGCCACGATCTGCTCGGCAGCGTAGTCGATGTCATCTGTGCTGGTAGGGCGCCCCACCGTGATGCGCAGGCTGCCCGCCGAGACCTCCGGGGAAAGCCCCATGGCCTTGAGGACGTGGCTCTCGCGCATGCGGCTGGCCGCACAGGCGCTGCCCGTGCCCACCGAGACCCCGCGCCGCTCGAGGAGCACCACGAGGCGGCGCGCCTCGAGGCCGGGAAAGCTCACGTGGAGAAGGCCCGGGAGGCGATGCCTGGCTTTTCTCGGCCCCGAGACCACCATGCCTGGAAACTCCGCTGCAAGGGCACCCTCAAGCCGCGAGCGCAGCGCCTCCTCGCGGCGACACTCCTCGGAGCGGCCCCCCTGCGCGAGGGCGAGCGCGGCGGCGAAGCCCACCACCCCCGCCACGCTCTCGGTGCCCGAGCGCGCGCCGCCTTCCTGCCCACCGCCAAGGATCAGGGGGCGCAGGCGCACGCCCTCGCCTACCCAAAGAGCCCCCACCTGCTTGGGACCGTAGACCTTGGCGGCGGACAGCGTGACCATATCGGCACCGAGCGAGGTCACGTTGCAGGAGAGCGCGCCCGCGGCCTGGGAGGCGTCCGTGTGCAGCCAGAGCGGCACGCGGCTTCCCTCGGCAAGGCGACGCTCACGCACCGCCGCAACGCCGCGCGCAATCTCGCGCACGGGCTGCACGGCACCCGCCTCGCCGTTTGCGAGCTCCACCGAGACAAGCTGCGTGGCAGGGCCAATCGCGGCGCAGGCCTCCTCGGGGTCCACCCGCCCGTCGGCACCTACGCCAACTACCACGGCATCGCGTGCCTCCGCGCAGGCAAGGACGGAGTCGTGCTCGGCCGCATCGGTCACCACGCCACCGTCCGTAGCGGCAAAGGCGAGGTTGTTGGCCTCGGTTGCTCCGGCGGTGAAGGTGATGCCATCAGGCTTGGCGCCTATGAGGTGCGCGATGTCCGCACGCGCGCGCTCCAGGGCGTCGCGGGCCGCGCGGGCGCGGGCGTACGGCGCGGAGGGGTTCTCGAAGCAGCGCGTGAGATAGGGCTCCATGGCCGAGAGGACCCTGGGGTCGAGGGGCGTTGCCGCCGCATAGTCGAGGTAGACCTCGCGGCCTGCGGCGCGCTGGGGTGCCATGGTGGCGGCCGTCACTGCTCGTCGCCCCCAATGACGAGGTTCTGGAAGCGATTGGCTATGAACTCGTCCGTGTAATGCTCGTCCACCCACTGCTCAAACGCGTTGCTGGGAGGCACACCGGCATCGCGTGCGGTCTTGCGGTTGAAGCACGCAAGCGTCATCCAGATGTCGGCCACGAGATAGACGCTCACTAGAATCACGAAGATTAGCTGCCGGCGCGACGTGGGCATGCCGATGCGGTACAGCAGCGGAGGCATGACCACACAGCACCACGTGAGTCCCAGCACACCCCAGAAAAACAGGAAGCGCCAGGCGACCCACTGTGTGATGTGGTCGGGCAGGTACTCGTAGGTCCATGACTCGGCGTGAAAGAGGGTGGCCATGGACCAGCCGGTGACCTGCTCCAGAAAGCCGCCGACCGCCATGGAGATGAGAAAGATCTGCCAGCCCTTGGCGTGGTGGCGACGCATCTCGAAGCAGATGATGGTGAGGAAGGCGGCACCAAAGCCATAGAGCGGCGAGAAGGGGCCCCATACCAGGCCCACGCGGCTCTGCGTGAGACCGGCGGTGATGAACATCCAGACCTCCTCGACGAAGAGGCCCGCGATGCAGCCGAGGAAGAAGACTATGGTGATCTGATAGAAGCCGAGGCGCATCTCGTCGAGGTAGGCCTCGGTCGCATCGCGCTCGGTGCGCATGATGGTAGCGCTGCGCTGGGGAACGTCCTTGTCGTCTATGCCCCTAAGGTCGCATTCGGCGACCTTCTCGGCAGCCTCCGCGGCCTCACGGGCCTCGGAGACCTCCGGGGCGTCAAGCTTCCTGCCCTGACGCAGCCAGTCTGAGAAGTAGCGGATCACCCGGACGAAGCCCTCGATGATGAGGACTACGAGAAGAAGCGTGAGCAAGCTTAGGATCATCGGGCGGGCTCCTTGGTGGGCTGAGGGTCTTGTCGAGGCGGGTGCCGGGGCGCCCGCATGCCCTCCTAGCATACGACACGACCGCCCGTGGCCGCATCCAGACTTTCTTCTCGGAATCCCCTGGCTTCTACCTGCGACCCTACCTGCCAATTCTCAAGTTCGTCTAAAAAAGTTCAAATTCTCGCTTGCATCGGAGCGGGGGTTCTCGTATATTATCCCCTGCGTCGCGGGCTTAGCGCAGTTGGTAGCGCGCCACCTTGCCAAGGTGGAGGTCGCGGGTTCGAACCCCGTAGCCCGCTCCATGCGTTTCCGGCCGGTGAGAATCGGCCTTTTTTCAAATGGCGAAGTGGCCAAGTGGTAAGGCACGGGCCTGCAAAGCCCTTACCCCCGGTTCGAATCCGGGCTTCGCCTCCAGAGAAGAACGGGCGCCCGTGCGAGCGGGTGCCCTTTTGTTGGTGACGGGTGTGCGGCCGGGTTGACGCCACAGCGCCCCCTGCAAGCGCCTCTACGCCAAGGCGCCGCTCCCGGAGGAGGCCCCAATCCCCTCGCGCACGGGCACGAGCTTCACGAGACGCACCACAGTTCCCCTCCCCGAGGGCTTGCGCCTAATCGACACGGCATCGGTAAGCAGGCGCATGAGACGAATCCCCCTGCCTCGCTCGGCACCCAGTCCCGTAGCCAACGGCTCCTCGTCAGCGCCAAGCTCGAAGCCCTCGCCGCAGTCCGTCACGTCGACCTCGATCCTGTCGTCGTAGGCGGTGACCGTGGCCAGCACGCCCACGGCGCACGTGTGGTCCACGGCGTTGCCTAGGGCCTCGCCGCAGGCAAGGGTCATGTCAAACACGTCATCATCGGAGAAGGGCATGCCACGCATGAGCTCGCCCACACGATCGCGCGCCTCAGCCAGGTGCACGGCATCAACGGGAAAGGTCGTGCGCCACAGCGGAAGCACCGACGGGTCAAGCTCCGAGACCGTGCGCCTGCTTCCCGCGCGAGACACCGGCATGTAGTCGACGATGCGCATGAGCGCGAGGCACATGTAGACCCGCGGACGCACGTTGATGAGCGAGAGAAGCCCACCTAGGGACCTCATGCGCCTGAGCTCCATGAGCACGAGGCCCAACCCGGCAGAGTCCGCATAGGAGACGTCATCCATGTTGAGGATGATGCGGCGGCAGCCATCGGCGATGAGCGCGTCGACATTCCTTCTCAGCGCACCCACGCTCGTCACGTCCAGGTCTCCTGCGACGTTCACCACGGCTATGTCCGACATTCTCTCCATACGCAAATGCTTCCCACAACGCCGTATGGATATGCCGAGAAGCGCAGGCAGCACGGTGACGCCCCTACCCCAGCCCGTCGAAGCGCACCGCGATCATCGAGACGTCGTCGTTGAGGTTGCGTCCCGTGAAGTCGTCCAGCCGTGCCAGACAGCGGTCGAGAAGCCCGTCGAAGTCCCCAGAGGTCTCGGTGGAGACCATGTCGCGCAGCCCCTCGTCGCCAAAGAACGCGCCGGAGGGCGAGCGCGCCTCAGTCGTGCCATCGGTGTAGAGGAAGAGGATGTCCCCCTCGCAAAGCGACGCCACGCCATCACGGTACTCCATGTCATGGAAGGCGCCCACAACGCCGGACTGCACGTCGAGCAGGTCTATCTGGCGCGTGGAGGCACGCACGAGGACCGCAGGCGGATGGCCCGCCGAGCAGTACGTGAGCGTCGCCGCAGCAAGGTCCACGATGCCCACGAAGAGCGTCGCGAACGTCTCGATGCGCGAGAACCCGAGCAGGAACTCGTTGAGCGAGCGTACCATGCGCGCCGGCGCGAGGCCCTCCCACGAATACGCTCCAAGCGCCGTCTTGACGGCCGCAGAGACCGAGGCGGACTCTACGCCCTTGCCCGAGACGTCACCCACGATCACGCAGGCGCGCCGCCCCGGCAGACGGATGAGGTCGTAGAAGTCTCCCCCCACGAAAGCAGACTCGGTGGCCGAGGAGTAGATGCCCTGAGCCGTAAGGCCGTCCACGTGCTGCAGCGCGTTACGCATGCCGGTCTGGAGCGCCTGGGAGATGCGCTTGTCCTGCTCGCGCTTCTCCTCCCCCAGAAGGATGTCGCGCACGTCATGGGCAAGCCTTCCGAGAAACGCCAGCTCAACGGCATCGAGGGGCTCGGCGCCGTCGGGACGCAGCACAAGGCAGCAGCGCCTCTCGCCCGCAAGCCTGCCCGCGTCAACCAGCGCACCCACGCAGGGCTCCCCCAGGTCGTGCAGGGCCGAGAAGACCTCCGTGCCAGATAGCACCGGCACCACGGCCACGCCGTCCTCTAGGTGGCCCCCCTCCGCAGCCGTGAGGTCTATGGGCACGGAGCGCAGGCCCGCGACGGGCAGCTCGGCCACCAGGACGCTCTGGTGGACGTTCTCCTGCAGGCGCACGTAGACGGCATCAAGCTCCTCGGCCGCCTCCACAAAGGCCTGCTCTGAGCGGGACAGGAGGTCCTCGTCGTCCTCAGAGGCGTCCAGGAGCCCCTCGCGCAGCTCGGAGCCCCGCTGGGCCAGCCGCTCTGCCCGCTGCTGGCGCATGGTCGAGAAGGCCCCCATAAGCTGTACGGAGAGGTAGTGCGCCACAGAGTCGAGAAGGCGCGCGCCATCGGTGTCCAGCGGATGCGGGCGCGACCACCCCACCTCGATGATTGCAATCACGTGGCCGCCAAACCACACCGGCACGGCGAAGAAGCTTGCGAAGGGCGGCAGCAGGCTCTTGCTTATGCGCAAGATCTCCCGGGTCTCCTCGTCCACGACCTCGCTCACGCGGATCTTCCCCTGGCGCAGCTCCGACGGCTGTGGCGGCTTCACGCGCAGGCGCAGGGCGTGCCCGGCGCGCGTGGCGAGCGTCTCGACCGACTTCCCGTATGCCATGAAGTGCGGGACACGTGCGCCCTCAAGCGACTTCGAGATGCCGCGCAGGTGGAAGCCATCGGACTCGGCGAGGTAGACGATGGTCGCCTCGGCCTCCATGGTCTGCGTGATCTCTTCCAGCACGCGAGAGAAGAGCGTCTGGACGTCACGCGAGTCCAGCGTGTCGAGGACAATGCGCAAAGCACCTGCCAGCCGGTTGTTTGCGCGGCGCAGGTCTTCGAGGTCCCTCTCGCCCTGGTGCTCCTCAAGGCTTTCGCTCTCGGCCGGAAGCGCCACCACGAGGTACGTCTCCCCTGCGGCCTGCACATGGTCGCAACGCACCCTCAGGCGCATTGGCACGCCCGCCAGGGAGGCCATGGTCACGACGGTGGATGTCCCGTCAACGGAGAACGGCAGCGCATCCGTCGAGAACGGCGCCTCCGGATCATGGCGGCCCGCCGGCGGAAAGAGCGTGCGCACGTCGGCGCCCACAAGGCTTTCTCCCCCTGCGCGTGACAGCAGCGAGGATGCCTGGTCGTTGGCGAGAAGGACCCTTCCGGCGCCATCGAAGACCACGACAGCCTCGCAGGTCAGCTGCAGGAGCCGTGCGAAGGTAGCGGCGAGGCTCCCCTCGCCTATGCCCTCCACGCGCCGCGTACTGAGTGCGTTCTTTGCCACGTGCCGCCCTTTCCTTGTAGTCTGGCCCCTGGTGGCATGGCCTTCTCCCACGACTTGCCGCACCGTGCGGGCCCCCACCAAGGCCATCGTAAGGCCACTCTCCCGCACCTTATGGCGAGAGGCTCATCCTGCGGGCGGGACTGGCGGCATAAAAACCGTTCCAGGCTCTCCGCCGCAGACCCCTTGCCCTACTCGAGCCACTGTGCAAATGCAGTCTTATCTTCGCTGTTGTATCCAGCGTTCCTGTAAAAATCTAATGTGCTTTCACTCTTTGCCCCTGTTAGCAGCATCATCTTATAGCAGCGGTTTTGTATTGCTACGTTCTTCTGCATAATCAAGGCACTCTGATGCAAAGCCTTTTCCACGATGCTCCTTGTTTGTGGCCACGTTCTCAATCAACGCATATGGGCGGACGTCTCTGGTCAGGTTCGGCACAATAACGCAAACGCACGATGAGACTATCCTGCCATCCACCTCATTGACTATGATGTGATGGTTTGCGTCTTCGACGATTGCACTCCACGCGGCTTCTAAATGCCGTGAGTTACTTGGGATACCGTCCTCATGCAAATAGAGGTACAAGTTCAGCAATTCATATAAGTCATCTTTAGCTGCTTCCCTTACCACAATCACACCCTCACAACCTCTGGTTTTTCTCACTGAGCGTCCGACAATACTACGCCTTTTTCAGGTTCTTCCGCATTTCTAGTGGGTAGCACAGGCCAGTGAGGACTGGGCCGAGAAGTCCAGCCTCCCCAGCCTCAGGAAGATCATGGTCTCGAAGTACCCGACGTTCCTGAAGCCCCTCGACGCCCTCCTGATCGACTGGATCACGGAGTCGGGCCCCCCGAGGATCGCGTTGGTGGCGCTCGACCTCCACCAGTCGGGGATGCCCTCCCGCTCCTTGCGCAGGGTCCTCGCCACCACCCTCGTCTCGGGCACGTTGGAGTGCGCCATCCGGCTCGCGAGCCTGTCGAGGGCGACCGCCGCGGACTCCCTGTCCGGGAGCCCGTAGACGTCCCCCATGGCCTCCTCCATCTGGCACGCCCTGGCGGTCTGCAGGTGCGACCTCGCCGGGTCGAGGGCCTCCCTCGTCGCCCTCTGCCCATCGGTCAGGCTCTCCTCGCGCTTCAGCCAGACGTACCTGGTGCCCGAGGGCATGGCGCGCCTGTCGGCGGGCCCCCTCCTCTCGCGGCACCTCACCCCGTCGACTCTCCTGGGGAAGAGCCGCATGACATGGAACCTGTCGACCGTCTGCGCGGCGCGGGGCATCTCCGCGGCGACGCCGATCGAGTAGGCCTCGGTGTTAATGGCAATCTAGAAACCGCCGATCAGGGCAAGGAGATACGCCAGGCAG
>NZ_DBHHPX010000026.1:0-37767 GCF_057241865.1 Tractidigestivibacter sp. | reverse complement strand
TGGCCGTATACCGCCTTCATGCGCCAGCGCTCCCATCTATACGCCTCCATCATATTGATGGTAGCGAAGCCGCACTGCCAGCCGGGAGGCTTCACAAAATGAAGAGGTCTGGGGCACCCCGCTCGTCAGGGTGGCATCAGCGCGCCGCTTGCCGACTGATGCTTGCCGTTCGCCGCCACGTACCCGTTTCCATACCTATTTGAATAGGGATGGAGTATCTTCGTTGCCAGAACCTATTTGAATAGGTTCTGGCAAAAGGCGGGGTGAGAGACCCCAGACAACGGAGGTCACATGGGAAAGTATCGGAAGGACGCTGAGGAGATGCTCAGGCTCGTCGGCGGCAGAGGGAACCTCATGCGCGTCACGCACTGCGTGACGCGCATGAGGTTCGCCTTGGCGGACCCGAGCAAGGCTGACGTCCCGGCCATCGAGGCGTTGCCTGCGGCCAAGGGGAGCTTCACGCAGGCGGGACAGTTCCAGGTCATCATCGGCACTGACGTGGCCGACTTCTACGACGACTTCGTCGCCGTGTCCGGCGTGTCGGAGGCTTCCAAGGCCGACGTCAAGAAGGCCGCCGTGGGCAACCAGAACCCGCTCCAGAAGGCCATGGGTGCCATCGCGGAGGTCTTCGCGCCTCTCATCCCCGCCATCATCACGGGTGGCCTCATCCTGGGCTTCCGCAACGTCTTGGGAGACATGCCCTACTTCGGACCCGACGGCAACCAGACGCTCGCCTCGCTCTCCCAGTTCTGGACGGGCGTCTACGGCTTCCTGTGGCTCATCGGCGAGGCCGTGTTCCAACTCGGCATCCCTGTGGGCATCTGCTACTCCATCACCAAGAAGATGGGTGGGACGCCCATGCTGGGCATCGTGCTCGGCCTCACGCTCGTCTCTGGGCAGCTCATGAACGCCTACAGCGTCGCCAGGGCCACGGCCGGGGACTGGGCCAAGTACACCTGGGACTTCGGCTTTGCCCAGGTGCACATGATCGGCTATCAGGCACAGGTCATCCCCGCCATCCTAGCTGCCATCTGCTTCAACTACTACGAGCGCCTCTTCAAGAAGATCACGCCGCCCATCGTCCAGATGATCGTCGTGCCGTTCTGCTCCATCTTGCTGGGCGTCATGACGGCGCACTTCATCGTCGGTCCCATCGGCTGGGCCTTGGGCACCTTGGTCAGCAACGTGGTCATGGCCGGCATCTCGGGCCAGTTCCGCGTCATCTTCGGTGCCATCTTCGGCGGCTTCTACGCCCCGCTCGTCATCACGGGCCTGCACCACATGACCAACGCCATCGACCTGCAGCTCATCGCCGACACCGGCACCACCATGCTCTGGCCCATGATTGCGCTCTCCAACATCGCGCAGGGCTCCGCCGTGCTCGCCATGATCGTGCTCCAGCGCAGGGACGAGAATGCCCAGCAGGTCAACATCCCCGCCTGCCTCTCCTGCTACCTAGGCGTCACCGAGCCCGCGATGTTCGGCGTCAACCTCAAGTACGTCTTCCCGTTCGTGTGCGCCATGATCGGCTCCTCGATTGCGGGCATCATCTGCACCGCCACATCGACTGCAGCCAACGCCATCGGCGTCGGCGGGCTGCCGGGCATACTCTCGATCAACTCCAAGTACTTCCTGTCCTTCGCCCTCTGCATGCTCGTCGCCGTCGTCGTGCCGTTTGTGCTCACCTATCTGGTGGGCAGGCGCAAGGGCATCGACAGGGGCGCGGGCGTCGAGGACGTCACCCTCGAGGGCGACGAGGTCACGGCGGTACCCGCCCCTAGCGCCACCGAGTCCCCCCTCGAACTCGCCGTCGACGGGACCCTGCGCGCCGTGGTCTCCGGCACCGCCATGCCCCTCTCCGAGGTGGACGACCAGGTCTTCGCTTCTGGCACCATGGGCCGCGGCGTCGCGATCGACCCCAGCGACGGCCAGGTCGTGGCGCCCGCTGATGCCGTCGTCTCGGTCATGATGGCCGACACCGGCCATGCCGTGGGACTCATGCTCGGCAACGGCATGGAGGTGCTCATCCACATTGGCATCGACACCGTGGAGATGGCCGGCGACGGCTTCGAGGTCCATGTGAGGCAGGGCGACAAGGTCCATGCCGGCGACCCGCTCGTGACCTTCGATCGCGACAAGGTGGCGGCGGCCGGCAAGAGGGACACGGTCATGGAGGTCGTGACCGACCCCGGCCAGGCCGAGAACCTCGCACTCACCGAGTCCGGTCCCGTCACTGCGGGCATCACCCCCGTCGTAAGGTTCTAGACGTGCGTCCCAAGTCGGACGGTCCCGCGGGGGCCGTCCGTGTCCCACCCAGAAAGGCCGACCACCATGGCTGATCGCACAACCTCCCTTGGCGACAAGGTCGTGTACCAGATCTACGTTCGCAGCTTCCAGGACTCCGACGGAGACGGCATCGGCGACCTGCGTGGCATCACGCAGCGCCTGGGCTATCTGCAACGGCTTGGCGTGGACTACCTCTGGATCACGCCCTTCTTCGTGAGCCCCCAAAACGACAACGGCTATGACGTGGCCGACTATTGCAATGTGGATCCCATGTTCGGCACCATGGACGACTTCGACGAGCTGGTACGCAAGGCCAGGGCGCATGGCATCGGTCTCATGCTCGACATGGTCTTCAACCACACGTCGACCCAGCACGAATGGTTCCAGAGGGCGCTCGCGGGCGACCCCAAGTACCTCGCGTACTACAAGTTCGCCGACGCTGCTCCCGATGCGACCGCCGAGGACCCCGGCGAGCCACCCACCAACTGGAACAGCAAGTTCGGCGGTAGCTGCTGGGAGTATGTGCCCTCGCTCAACAAGTGGTACCTGCACCTCTTCGATGTGAGTCAGGCCGACCTCAACTGGGACAACCCCGAAGTGCGCTCCGAGCTCGTGAACGTGGTGCGCTTCTGGAAGGACAAGGGCGTCTCGGGATTCCGCTTTGACGTGGTCAACGAGGTCTCCAAGCCTGATGGGACGCCGAACGAGTGGGAGGACGATCACGAGGGCGACGGCCGACGCTTCTACACCGACGGCCCGCACGTGCACCAGTACCTCCAGGAGCTCGTCCGCGAAAGCGGCATCGATGGCATGGTCACGGTGGGGGAGATGAGCTCCACCACGATTGACAACTGCGTGCGCTACTCCAACCCCGAGTGCCACGAACTCTCGATGACCTTCTCGTTCCACCACCTCAAGGTGGACTACGTCGATGGGGAGAAGTGGACCCTCGGAAGGCCGGACGTCGCTGCCCTGCGCGAGTTCTTTGCCAGCTGGCAAGAGCAGATGGCGGCACGTAGCGGTTGGAACGCCCTCTTCTGGTCCAACCACGACCAGCCCCGTCCCAACTCGCGCTTTGGCGACTGTTCCACCAAGGAGAGCTGGCGCCGCTCGAGCGAGCTTCTCCCCACCTGCACGCACCTGTTGCGCGGCACGCCCTACATCTACCAGGGCGAGGAGCTGGGGATGACGAACCCTGACTTCTCAGACATCAGCCAGTACCGCGACGTGGAGTCGCTCAACTATTACCAAATCCTGCAGGACGATGGCAAGACGCCCGAAGGGGCCTTCCACATTGTGCACGAGCGCTCACGCGACAACTCGCGCACGCCCGTGCAGTGGAACGCAACAGAGAAGGCGGACTTCACCACGGGCACGCCGTGGATTGGGATTCCGGCCAACCACACGTCCATCAACGCCGAGGACGAGGTTGCAGACCCGGACTCCGTCTGGAGCTACTACCGAGGGCTCATTCGGCTCCGCAAGGAGATGCCGGTGGTCCAGAGCGGGGACGTCCACTTCCTGGATGCCATGTCAAACCAGGTAATCGCCTACGAGCGTACGCTCGAGGACGCCCCGCACGGGCCAAGGCGGCTTGTCGTTGCCTGCAACTTCTCCGGCAAGGCCGCGGCGGCGCTTCCCTCCGGCGAGCTCGCCGAGGGCTCGTTGCTAGTCGAGAACTGCGACGACTACCGCGAGGAGGATGGCATGCTCGTGCTCGGCCCCTGGTGCGCCGTGGCCTTCGCCTGGTAGCTGCAGGCGCAGGTGCGGCGGCGGCGGGCGCGGCTTCTCCAATGTTGCGATTCCTGAGTGACTCGCTCGTCGATTTGCCACTCTAGAGAAAGCAGGGGCAGTGCCGCATGCCGGTCGCTCCCACGCACCCGTTGCAGCTATGCCGTGAGGTACACCATCGCAAGCACCAGTACAAAGCCCACAAGGTCGGCTACCGAGAAGCTCGTACCCAGCCACAGTACCGAGGTCGCCGTCGCCGTCAGCGGCTCGACGGTGCCCAGCAGGCTCGCGCGCATTGACCCCGCGTCCTTCACGCCCTGCAGGTAGAGCGCATACGCGCCAAACGTGCCCACGACCACCATGAACGCGAGCAGAGCCACGGCAGCACCATCCAGCTGTGGCATGTGCTCCCACGGTCGGTAGACGACAGACAAGATGACGCCAGAGAAGAGGAACGCCAAGCCGTTCACCACGAAGTTGCCCCATCTCGCAAGCTGGCGCGCAGGCAGAATGGAGAGGCACGCCGAGGCCGCCGCGCAGAGAAGCCCCCACACAAGGCCTCCCACCGGCAGGCTGAGCTGCCCAGGATTGCCTCCCGTTGCCAGGAGATAGGTTCCCACCAGGGCAAGCGCCACGCCAAGCACCTCTCGCCGCTTTGGCCCGCGATGCATCTTCACGCATACGTAGACGAGTACGGCGAGCATGCCTAAGCTCTGCATGACCGTAGCCGTGGCGGAGTTGGTCCAGTCAATAGCCTCAAGATAGGCCACTTGAGAGAAGAGGATTGCCCCTAGGCTCACGCCAAAGACCCCCAGAAGCGAGCGGGGATCATGCAAGGTGCGGGTGACCTGGCCCTTGTTGGTGATTCGCGCCGCCGCGAGGAAGAGCCAGCAGGCCGCAAGTTCGCGAAAGCACGCAAGCCACAGGGGGTCCACCGCGTACGAGTCCATGAGCAGCTTTGATGCCGTGCCATTGATGCCCCAAAACGCCCCGCCCACAAGCGTGCATGCTACACCGCGCAGGACACGCTTGCGTCGCTGCCCGTCGCCGAGTGGTGCGGCACCCGCCATCTCGGGATGCACGCCTCCCTCGTCATGCGAACCATCCCCAAGCGCCTCTGCCATCAAGCGTTCCCTCGTCCCCCTCAGCCACGGTGGGTCAACCCACAGCGGGCCAACCGCCCCCATGCCGCGCCATGCGCGGCGACATGTGATTCTACAGCGGTTTGTCCCGCCCCCGCGTCCCCAGTCTGCACCTCCGAGAAAACGGGCACCATACCTGCGTGATAAGCTTCTTCACGAAAAACAGCAACGGCGGCCCAAACCGCACTGGTCGCAGGTGCGCCCCCAACCCACGGGCGCCCCTGCACCCCGCTAGGAGGAACCATGGCATCCGAAGACACCACCACAGCATCCAAGCGCGACTTCCTCGCACCCGACCCGTCGCTTGCCCCCGGCAGCGTGCATGCCGGCTTCGAGGTGGTCTCCGCGACACCCGTTCCCGAGGTCTCCGGTACGATCTACGTACTGCGTCACCAGGCATCGGGCGCACGCGCCATGTGGATTTCGTGCGCCGACACAAACAAGTCCTTCTCGATTGCCTTCAAGACCCCGCCCGCAGATGATACCGGCGTCTTCCACATCATCGAGCACTCCGTGCTCTGCGGCTCGGACGCCTATCCCGTGAAGGAGCCCTTCGTCAACCTGCTCAAGACGTCCATGCAGACGTTCTTGAACGCCCTCACCTTCCCTGACAAGACCATGTATCCGGTGGCCTCCACCAACACGACAGACCTCGAGAACCTCATGGGCGTCTATCTCGACGCCGTTCTCCACCCTGCCATCTACCATCGTCCCCGCATCTTCGAGCAGGAGGGCTGGCACCTCGAGGCCGCAGAAGACGGCTCGCTCTCCTACAACGGCGTGGTCTTCAACGAGATGAAGGGCGCCCTCTCCGACCCCGATGAGGTCCTGGGCCTCGCGCTTTCGCGGGCCCTCTTTCCCGAGAGTCCCTACCGCTTTGAGTCCGGCGGTGCGCCGCGCGCCATCCCCACCCTCACCTACGAGGGCTTCCTCGACGCCCACGCCCGCCACTACGCGCTTCCCAACAGCTACACCATCCTCTATGGAGACATGGACATCGACCGCGAGCTGGCCTTCATCGACGAGCGCTTCCGCGGGGCCGAGAACCGCAACGCCGGCGCGCCCAATCCCCTGCCGTTCCAGGCACCCGTCGCTGCGGCGCCCTCGCGCGTCGAGATGGCGACAACGCCAGACAACGCCTCCGTGGCTGTGGGCTACGTGTTTGCCACGTCTGACCAACGCGAGCGCGTGCTTGCGGCAGACGTGCTGCTCGATGCCCTCTGCGGCTCGAACGAGGCGCCGCTCAAGCGTCGTGTTCTCGATGCGGGCCTTGCCAACGACTTCCAGGCATCGCTCGTCGACGGCGTGGCCCAGCCCGAGGTGGTCTTCCAGCTCAAGGGTGCAAAGCCCGGCGTGTCCGAGAGGTTCCGCACCCTCATCAAGGACTCCTGCCGCGAGTTTGCCGAGAATGGCATCCCTCGCGACAAGCTCGAGGCCTCGCTTGCCCAGGCGGAGTTCAACCTGCGCGAGCGCGACTTTGGCTCCTGGGCAACCGACGGCGTAGCGCTTTCGATGCAGGCGCTTTCGAGCTGGCTCTATGACGACAGCCACCCCTTCGACTATCTGCGGTACGAGGATGCCCTCGAAGACCTCAAGGAGGGCCTTGGGAACGGCCTCTTCGAACGCCTGCTCAAGGAGGCGGTGTGCGAGAACCCCCACTCCGCGCTCGTGGAGCTTGTCCCCACGGAGGGGGGCGATGCCGCCGAGGAGGCAGAAGAACTCGTCCGCATGCGCAAGCAGATGAGCGACGAGGACGTCGGCGCCGTACGCCGAGAGGTGGAGGCGCTCCGTGCCGAGCAGGAAGCCCCGGATTCCCCGGAGGCCCTGGCCACGCTGCCCAAACTCACCGTGGCAGACATCGAGGCCGCCCGCCCCGAGCCCAAGGCCAACGATGTCGAGGCGCCGCTCCCCTGCATTGCCCACGAGCTTGACACCCGCCACATCGACTACGTCTACCACTACTTCGACCTGCGGCGCATTGGCTTTGCCGAGCTGCCGTACGTCGGCGTGCTCACCGACGTGCTCGGCAAGCTCGGCACGAAGCTCCACAGCGCATCCGACCTTGACACCCTTGTCGAGAGCAGCCTCGGAAACCTCGGCTTTGGCCTGGAGACCTACGGCCGCGACGACGATCCCTCCTTTGCCCGTCCCATGCTCGTGGTGAGCGCAAGCGCCCTTTCCGAGAAGGTCGACGCCCTGGCCCGCATCCCGCAGGAGGTGTGGGGCAAGACCCTCTTCCTCGACGGCAACCGCATGCGCGACATCCTTACGCAGCGCAAGGTCGAGATGGAGGAGCATTTCGTTAACTCTGGGCATGCAGCCTCTATGGCACGCACCTCGAGCTACTTCTCGTCCGCCGCAATCGTCGGAAGCCAGATGGGCGGCATCGACTACTATCTGTTCCTGAAGCGACTGCTTGCCGACTGGGACCGCAGGCTGCCCGTGCTACAAGAGATCCTCCCCAACCTGGCAGACCGCATCTTTACCGCTGACGAGGTCACGGTGAGCTTCACCGGCCCCACCGAGGACCGCAAGCGCTTCTGGGAGCTTGGTGGCACGCTGGGCCTTGGGAAGCAGGGCGAGAACGTCTGCGCCCACAGGCTCGAGGCACCGCTGCCCAAGCCAGCGCGCGAGGGCTTTGTGATTCCCTCCAACGTTTCGTTTGTCGCGCGCGGCGCTGCCCCAACCACCGAGGACACGGGCACCCTGGGCACCTGGCAGGTGGCCTCTCGCGCCCTCTCCTTCGACTACCTCTGGAACGAGGTGCGCGTGAAGGGCGGAGCATACGGCGTTGGCTTCAAGCACACGACCGAGGGCATCCGTCAGTTCTGGTCATTCCGCGACCCCAACGTGGCAGGCACGCTCGAGCGCTACGATGGCGCATCCGCATGGCTTGCCAACTGGGCTCCCGCCACAGATGAGCTCACTGGCTATGTGGTCTCGGCCGTAGCCGCCCAAGACGCGCCCGAGAAGCCCCGCGCACTTGCCCGCAGGCAGGACATGCAGCGCTTCAAAGAGAGGCCGACCGACTGGCGAAACATCATCCGTCAGCAGGAGCTCGACACCACCACCGAGGACGTACGCGCTCTTGCGCCGGCGCTCGACCCCAGCTCCTCCGCCTCGGGAGTCTGCGTCTTTGGTTCCCGCGAGGCGCTTGAGGCATCGGGGCTCGAGCTCGACGTGCACGAGCTCGTGGGCGGTGGGGAGGCGTAGCCGTGGCAGGCCAGTCTGCAGGAGATCGTCTCGTGAACTGGTACGGAGGCGTTGTCGAGAAGAACCTCTTGACGCGTCCGGACTTTGTGCACAGCTGGCTCATGCTCGGCTTTCAGGCCATGCGCGCCAAGGTCCACCTGGCCCCCTACAGCGACCTTCTTCCCTCGGGCAACCATGGCTACCAGCTCTTCATGGACTCCGTCGTAGGAGCGCTCGCGGACTTCGGCAATGCCGTGGTCACGAGCATCTTCACTCCCAACGAGATATTCCACGCGCTGGGCGCTCGTCCCGTGACGGCGGAGGCCGTTGCCTCCTTTGCAAGCGGAGCACAGGCAGAGGGCGGGTTCATCTCGGCAGCAGAGGGGCGTGGCATCCCCGAGACGTACTGCTCCTACCACCGCATCCTCATGGGGATGGCAACCTCAGGGGTACTGGGAAAGCCGCGCATGCTCGCGAGCTGCTCGGTAGCCTGCGACGCCAACAACCTCACCTTCAAGACCTTGGGCTGCTTCTGGGGGATTCCGCACGTCTACTTGGACGTTCCCTATGACGTCTCGCGTGACTCGGCACTCTACGTGGCGGACGAGCTTCGCGAGATGGCCAAGGTCGCCGAGGAGGCATCCTCATGCAAGCTCGACGAGAGCCGCCTGCGCGAGATCTGCGCGTGCTCGGAGCGCACCATGCACGCACTCGCTGCCTCGCTCCCCACGCGTCGCGGCCGCTACCTCGCAAACACCATGACCATCGACATGATGGAGATGCTCGACCTTCACCTCTCGCTGGGGCTTCCCAAGTGCGAGGAGTTGGCACACGAGATGCAGCAGGACTTCCTGGCCGCGCCCCCGTACGAGGGCGTAAACCTGGTGTGGGCGCACGTCTCGCCCTACTTCTTGGAGTCGCTGGGGAGGCTCGTCAACACGAGCAAGACCGCCCAAATCGCGGCGTCGGACATGATGTTCGAGTACCTACCGGAAGGCGATGCGTGGTTCGACGCAACGAGCCCCTACGAGTTCATGGCCGAGCGCCTGGTACGCAACTGCTTCAACGGGCCCGCCACGCGCCGGGCAGATTGTATCGAGCGTCTCGCGCGCGAGACGGACGCGGATGCCGTGGTGCTCTTCTGCCACTGGGGCTGCAAGCAGACCGCCGGCGCCGCGCAACTCATACGCCGGCAGCTCGAGGGCGCCGGCTGGCCCGTGCTGGTGCTCGATGGCGACGCCTGTGACCGAGCCAACTGCATGGAGGGACAGATGGCCACGAGGTTCTCGGCCTTTCTCGAGATGGTCGACAAGAGAGGACGAAAGGCTGGCCATGAGTAGCGATCATGCAGGCGAGGCACCCGTCGGGCACAACGTCCTCTATGCCTGCAAGTACACGCCCACAGAGCTCCTGGCAGGCTTTGGCGCCACGCCGCATATTGCCGAGGCGGACGTTGCGTCCTTTGCCTATGCCGATGCCTTGGCCCACCCCAACCTCTGCGGCTTTGGCAAGGGGCTCATCGAGCGCATGATGGCGGCCGACGCTCGCGAGGCAGTGCTTGTGACCTGTTGCGATGTGGTGCGTCGCGTCTACGACGTGCTGCGGGCCTCGGGTCGCATGGACTTCCTCTTCCTGCTTGACCTTCCGCACCGGAGGGGCCCGGCTGAGGTTGCGCTCTTCCGCAGGAGGCTCAGGGCCCTGGCGGACGCCTATGCCAGCTACTCGGGTGCCACGTTCGACGTCGGTGCCGCCTGTGCAGCGTGCGGCACGGGCGTGGGCCGCGCAGACAACCGTGTGACCCTCCTGGGCGCGCACGCCTCCGCCTCCCTCGTGGCCGAGGTCGAGAAGGACGTGGGGATGCCGGTGGAGAACGCCACCTGCACCGACCGACACCTCAAGGCCTCTCCCCCGCCGCAGCTCGCACGGATGGTCACGGGCCCCGCATGCGGCACCTGCTGCGAGGGAGAGGGAACCAAAGCTGCAGGCGACCCTCTCGACGCCTTCCTCGACTGGTATGCGCCGGTCCTTCTCGGCCAGATTCCCTGCATGCGCATGGACGATATCGCCGAGCGAAAGGAGCTCGTGGGTGGGAGGGGTCAGCAGGGCGTGGTCTACCACACCATGAAGTTCTGTGACTACTACGGCTTCGAATACGAGGCCCTCGCGAGAGAAGATGGGATTCCCATGGTCAAGCTTGAGACGGACGGCACCTCGCAGAGCGAGGGTCAGCTGCGCACCAGGCTCGAGGCCTTTGGCGAGACCTTGCGTGCACGTGGTGGCATGCGACCCAAGCCGGAAGGCCAAGCGACCAAGCCGACTGCCGGGAAGGATGCCGATGGCGATGGCGCGACCTACGTAATGGGGGTTGACTCCGGCTCCACGTCGACCGACGTCGTCCTCATGGACGCATCGCGGAAGATCGTCGCCACGGCCATCGTCCCCACCGGTGCCCGGGCGGCAGATGCCGCCGCACGCGCGATGGGCGAGGCCCTCTCGCACGCGGGAATCTCGGGCGATGATGTGGCGCTGCGCGTGTCGACCGGTTACGGCCGCGACAGCATCGACGGCATGGACTCCTCGGTCACCGAGATCACCTGTCACGCGCGCGGTGCCCACTACCTGGCCCCGGACGTACGCTCCGTCATCGACATCGGCGGCCAGGACTCCAAGGTCATCCACCTCAACCCCAGCGGAGGCGTCGCGGGCTTTGTGATGAATGACAAGTGCGCCGCAGGTACGGGCCGTTTCATGGAGGCCATGGCACGCGTGCTCGAAATGGGCCTCGACGAGTTCTGCCGCCGCGGGCTCGAGTGGCACCACGACGTGCGCATCACGAGCATGTGCACCGTGTTCGCCGAGAGCGAGGTCGTCTCGCTTGTTGCGGCAAACACCCCCACCCCCGACGTGATCCATGGGCTCGACGTCTCGGTGGCAAAGAAGACTGCGACCCTCGCCAGCCGCGTGGGGGCAGAGCCGCCCTTCCTCATGACCGGCGGCGTTGCCCAGAACGAGGGCGTCGTGCGGGCGCTTTCCGAGGTGCTTGGGGCACCCGTGGCCACGCACGAGGACTCGCAACTGTGCGGGGCCATTGGCGCCGCGCTCATCGGCCTGGAGTCGCTCGGGAGGTGCAACGGCGCGGCGTAACGCTGCCGCCGAAGCACCGACAATCGCTGCGGCCTCGTACGAAGGGCCCCTACGGTGCCGGATTGGCGCCCTCCCTAAATGAGGAGGTCCTCCAACGGGAGCTTGGGCACGTGATGGGTGCCCTCGGCATCGCGCCAGTACGCAAGCCCGTGCTCGCCCTCGCTCGTCTCGAGTACCACGCGCTCCCCGCGCACGCCCAGGGCCAGCACCAGCTCGGTGACGTAGCCTTCTGCCGAGACCCCCATGACGTCGTTCACGTCGGGGTCAAAGCTCTTGATGATGCAGCAACCAAGGTCTCGCGACGCTGCCGCCAGCGCGATGGTCTGCGCCGCAATGCCGGTGTCAATCAGGCAAATGGGGTTGGCGGCAACGGCCTTGGGCGCGCATATGGCAATGTAGCCTGCAGGCCTCTCCCCCACAGCGGGGCCGTTCCAGTCACGCAGCAGCGCCGCCCAGTGCAGACGAGGGAAGACCGCCGAGCGCTCCGCAGGCTCAGCCACAATGTGGAAGCGCAGGACCTGCATGTTGTTTCCCGAGGGCGCAAAGCGCGCAGCGTTCACCAGCGCGACAAGGTCCCCGTGGCACAGCAGCTCATCCTCGGCGAACCGCCGATGCGTGCGCGACGACCGCACCAGGTCCTGGAAGTTCTTCGAGTTCATGTCCCCACCCCCTCGCCGGGCATGCCCGACGCTCTGCTGCCAAGGCCGGTCCTCGGCAATGCAACCGTATCCAACGCCGCGTCCGCGCTGCGGACGCAAACCCGCTAGACCCCCGCTAGACCCCAGACTCCCCAATCCTTCGGCATGCCTCACGCAGGCGCGCCGGGGGCATGACCAAGGCAAAGCGCACGTATCCCTCGCCTGAGGGGCCAAAGCTCGCACCCGGTGTCACGATGACACCAGCCTTCTCCATGAGCTCAAGGGCAAACGCCTGCGAGTCCATGCGGCCATGCGGAATGCGCGCCCACACGAACATCGACCCATGGGCGTTGGGGCGCTCCCAGCCAACAGCCTCAAGGCCGTCACAGAGCGCATCCCTGCGCTCCTGGTAGCGCAGGCGCTGGCGCTCCACGGAGTCACGTGGTCCCGTGAGCGCGGCGATGGCCGCGTCCTGCTCGGGCAAAAACATGCCAAAGTCAACCTGGCTGCGCAGCTTGCGCGTCGCGGCCACGATGTCCTCGCGTCCCACAAGAAACGAGAGGCGTGCGCCGGTCACGTTGAAGGACTTGGAAAGCGAGAGGAACTCCACACCCACATCGAGCGCGCCCGGATAGCCAAGGAAGCTCCCACCGGCAGGGCCGTCGAAGATGATGTCGGAGTAGGCGTTGTCGTGGATGACCACAATGTCGTGTGCCTTGGCAAAGGCAATGACCTGCTCGTAGACCTCGGGCGTCCCCACGGAGCCAACGGGGTTCGCAGGAAGCGAGACCACCATATATCGGGCTGCATCCGCCACGTCGTCAGGAACACCCGCCACCCAGGGGAGGAAGCCATGTTCGGCCGTGAGCGGATAGTACCAGGGCCTTGCCCCAGCCAGGAGGGTGCCGGCCGCAAAGACCGGGTAGCACGGGTCTGGGATGAGGGCCGCATCTCCCGGGTCTGCAAGCGCCGCGCATACGTGACCCATTCCCTCCTGGGTTCCGTGGCAGCTCATGACCATGGAAGGCGTGATCGTCTCCACGCCAAAGCGCGTGCGGTAGTAGTCACATACGGCCCGGAGCAGCTCGTCCTTGTCGTGCAGCGCGTACTTCCAGTTGGCCGGATCCGCGGCGCTCCTTCCCAGCGCCTCGATGATGTGATGCGGCGGCTCGAAGTCTGGCGTGCCAACCGAGAGGTCAAACACCTCACGGCCCCCTGCCTCGAGCTCGCGTCGCCTGGCGTTGAGAGAGGCAAAGACCTCGTCGCCAAACAGGTCGAGCCTGCTTGAGAACTGCATGCGCACCCCTTCCCGGATGCAGACGTAATGTACGCAAGGACTGTAGACCACTGCTGGCCACGGCGCCACGTCTGTCGGCAAGGACGCGTCCGATTGTTACATTGTGCGAAGCCACAGGCAATCCAAGGCGGACAGCGGCATGACGCGCGCTTCCCGAGAGCCAGTCCCAAGCGATTGGGGCCGCACCTTCGCATGACGCACAAAGACCCTTTGCCGTTCACCGAAAACCGAATCGATAAACGGCAGCGTTATCGAAAATGTTTGAATCTGCTCGCATTGCTCACCTGCGATGACATGGCAATGTTCCTACGCAATGAGTACATACGGAATGCAATATCCGGTATTTATCTCGCATGTCACATACAAGATGTTGTGTCATAGTAGATAGCGCCACAACACAGCATCGGTTGCGGCCCTAGGGAAACACGCCAAACGCACGGCCGGCAGCTGCACCTCTTTGCCGTCTGCCTGGCATTGTGCAACAGGGAGGGTGAGCACATGAAAATCATCAAGCGCAACGGCTCGGAGGTCACGTTCGACGTCGCCAAGATCGAGAACGCCATCCGTAAGGCCAACATGGAGGTGCCCGAGGACGAGCGCCTCACCGAGCGCGAGATACGCTTCGCCTCCCTCAACGTCACCGACGAGTGCATGGAGGCCGGCCACACCGTCACCGTCGAGGAGGTCCAAGACCTCGTCGAGGACCAGCTCATGGCCCTCGATCACTTCTCCGTGGCTCGCAAGTACATCATCTATCGCTACGTGCAGAACCAGAAGCGCCAGAAGAACACGACGGATGACAAGATCCTTGCCCTCATCGAGTGCAACAACGAAGAGGTCAAGCAGGAGAACTCCAACAAGAACCCCACCGTTGTGTCGGTCCAGCGTGACTACATGGCCGGCGAGGTCTCCAAGGACCTCACCATGCGTAGCCTTCTTCCCGCCGAGATTGTCAAGGCGCACGAGGAGGGCGTCATCCACTTCCACGACGCGGACTACTATGCGCAGCACATGCACAACTGCGACCTCATCAACCTCGATGACATGTTGCAGAACGGCACCGTTATCTCCGGCACGCTCATCGAGCGCCCGCACAGCTTCTCTACGGCCTGCAACATCGCCACCCAAATCATCGCGCAGGTGGCCTCCTGCCAGTACGGCGGCCAGTCCATCTCGCTTACGCACCTGGCCCCCTTTGTCGACGTCTCCCGCAAGAAGATTCGTCGCTCGGTCTATGCCGAGATGGAGACCATCGGCTACAAGGCCTCTCCCGACCAGATTGACACGATGGTCGAGAAGCGCCTGCACGAGGAGGTCGCACGTGGCGTCCAGACCATCCAGTACCAGGTTGTCACCCTCATGACCACCAACGGCCAGGCGCCGTTCATCACCGTGTTCATGTACCTCAACGAGGCGCACAACCCACAGGAGAAGCACGACCTCGCCCTCATCATCGAGGAGATGCTCAAGCAGCGCTACCAAGGCGTCAAGAACGAGAAGGGCGTCTGGATCACACCTGCGTTCCCCAAGCTCATCTACGTGCTTGAGGAGGACAACATCCACGAGGGCGACCCGTACTTCTACCTCACCAAGATGGCAGCCAAGTGCACCGCCAAGCGCATGGTGCCCGACTACATCTCAGAGAAGAAGATGCGTGAGTACAAGCTCTCTAGGGGCGAGACCGAGGGCCACGGAGACGTGTACACCTGCATGGGCTGCCGTTCCTTCCTGACGCCCGACCGCTCGGGCAACGGTTACGACAACGTCGCCAAGGCCAAGAACTACGAGCCAGGCAAGCCCAAGTACTACGGCCGCTTTAACCAGGGCGTCGTCACCATCAACCTGCCCGACGTGGCCCTCTCCTCTGACGGTGACATGGACAAGTTCTGGGAGGTCTTCGACGAGCGCCTCGAGCTCTGTCACCGCGCCCTGCGCTGCCGCCACGACCGCCTCCGCGGCACCTTCTCCGATGCCGCACCCATCCTTTGGCAGTACGGTGCACTGGCCCGTCTCGACAAGGGCGAGAAAATCGACAAGCTCCTCTACGGCGGCTACTCCACCATCTCGCTTGGCTATGCCGGCCTCTACGAGTGCGTGAAGTACATGACCGGAAAGAGCCATACCGACGAGGAGGCCAAGTCCTTCGCCCTCTCTGTCATGCAGCACATGAACGACAAGTGCGCCGAGTGGAAGGCTGCCGAGAACATCGACTACTCGCTCTACGGCACGCCGCTTGAGTCCACCACGTACAAGTTCGCCAAGTGCCTGCAGAAGCGCTTTGGCGTGGTCAAGGGCATCACCGACCACGGTTACATCACGAACTCCTACCACGTGAACGTCCGCGAGAAGATTGACGCGTTCACCAAGCTCAAGTTCGAGAGCGAGTTCCAGCGCCTCTCCCCCGGCGGTGCCATCTCCTACGTCGAGGTTCCCAACATGCAGGACAACCTCGAGGCCGTTATCCGTGTCATGCAGTTCATCTACGACAACATCATGTACGCCGAGCTCAACACCAAGTCCGACTACTGCCAGGTGTGCGGCTACGACGGTGAGGTCAAGATCATAGAGGACGACGGCAAGCTTGTGTGGGAGTGCCCGCACTGCGGCAACCGCGACCAGTCCAAGCTCAATGTGGCCAGGCGCACCTGCGGCTACATTGGCACGCAGTTCTGGAACCAGGGACGTACCGAAGAGATCAAGGATCGCGTGCTGCACCTGTAAGTTTGATGGGACCGCCCCCTCGTGGACATGCCCGGCGCTCGCGCACTGCGCTCGTTCGCTCCGCGACTCGCCGTTCACGAGGGGAAGGTCCTTTCTTGCGTATTCTCCCGCGTTGGCACCAACTTGGAGTTGTGCGTACGCACCACCAAGGAAATCTGACAGGCTTCTCGCGTTTGCCCAGTTGGGCGAGAAGGGCCTGGCAACGGGCGCGGATGGTGCGTACGCATGACCCTGGATTTTTGCCAGCGTGAGGCCCCTGGAGGTCCAAATTGGCCGCAGGTCTCGGTCATGCGTACGCACCAGGCCGGTTTTTTGCCACCGGGTGCGCTCGCTCCCTCGAGGCCAAGCAGCCAGTCCGCAAGTCGCGTTCTCCCGCCAGTTAGCAGGCCTTAACCGGCGAGAAAACGCGGCATTCCAAGCCATGCCTCGGTCCTAGCATGCCGCTGCCTGAACTGGCCAAGTTAGATACCTAATCTGGTGCTATATTCGGTATCGAACCTGGTCTAACTAAGGAGTTCTCATGACTGCCATCTTCTCTTCCGCAGCCCTCAAGACGCGTCAGCGCGAAATCAAGGACATCGCCAAGAAGGACGTGGTCCACATTACGGAGAACGGCAACGCTGCCTTCGTCTTCATGAGCGAGGAGCTCTTCGAGGAGCAGCTCGGCAAGGCAGCTGAGGAGGCGGCACTCACCGAGCGCATGCGCGCATGCATTATCAACGGACGAGACGACGTTCGAGAGGGACACCGCATCGAAGGCGTCGATGCTTTTCTCTCCATGATGGGTGAAAACGGAGAGTCCCGTGGCTAAGCTCCTTCTCACCGAGCAGTTCATGGATGACGCCCGAACCATCTGGTCCCCCCGTGTCAAGAAGCGCCTTGTTCGCCTCCTTTCGATAATCGAGTCTTTTCCAGAAAGTGGATTGCCGAACATCCCCTCTCCACTTGTGGAGGAGTTTGGCCCAGGCATCCGCAAATGCCCCATCGATCCGTATTACCTTGTCTACGAGTATGATTCAGAGTTCGATGTGGTTGCGGTGTATGGCCTTGTCCCCCAGCGCTCCGCCCACTAGCACGCCATTCTTCAAAAGAGGTCCCCGATGAACTACGCAACCATCAAGTACTGCGACATTGCCAACGGAGCCGGCGTGAGAACCTCGCTCTTCGTCTCCGGTTGCCGCCTGCACTGCAAGTTCTGCTTCAACGAGGAGGCCTGGAGCTTCTCGGCAGGAAAGCCATTTACGCAGCAGACCGAGGAAGAGATTCTCGCTTCGCTTGCCGCACCATACGTTGACGGCCTATCCGTCTTGGGCGGCGAGCCCACGGAGCCAGAAAACGCCGCGGCCCTGGCACCCTTCCTCGAGCACGTTCGCGCAACGTATCCCGAGAAGAACATCTGGATGTACTCAGGGCGCACGTGGGAGCAGCTCACGGGTGACGGCGACCACGCCTCCCCTGACATGGACCGTATCCTCGCCTGCCTGGACGTCCTGGTCGACGGCCCCTTCGTGCAGGAGCTCCACGACATCACACTGCGCTTCCGCGGCTCATCCAACCAGCGCCTCATCAATGTCCCGGCGACTCTCGCAACGGGCAGCGTCACCATCTGGCAGGACGACCCTCGGTTTGCCGCACACGGGTGGGAGTAGCCGCATGCGGCGGCGACTCGCGGCAGACATGGCATGGTCCCGAGCCGCCACGGGCAAACGCCATCCAGGCAACCTCGGATGCCTCAGCGGGGTCTGGCACAACGTCGCCGACATAGTTGGCCTCGAGCACGTGGTCGAACTCGCATTCGGTGATGCCGTCGACGACGTCCATCACTCACCGCCCGCCATCAGGAGCGCCACCATCTTGTCCGTGGCCGCCTCGCAGTTGCTGGTAAGTGCGCGCACCTGCTCTACCGTCGCGTTTTCCACGTGGACCCCTGCGCACACGCAGACTGGCTGGCCGCTCGCAAGGCACAGCTTGCGGGCACAGCTCTTCGCGACCTCGCTGTCCTTGTGTCCCGGCACCGTCTGCACCCACAGATCGCAGCTCGAGAGTGCGACCCCACGGACACATGCCCCGGGGCTTGCCAGGGCAGAGCCGCCAACGTGTGGGAGCGTCCCGCCGTACAGGAAGGCACTCAGGCCCTGGCCCTCCGTGTCAGCAACCCGAAGCGTCACCGCAAGGTCGCCATCCCCGGCCTTCACCATCAGATCCCTCACGGCTACCCCTCCCAGGGACGGAACCTCTCATACTCGATTCCAAACTGCATGAGTATCTTGCCAACCACATGGTCGACCTGCTCGGCAGTCGTCTCGCAGCCATTGTAGAACGTAAGCACGGGAGGCAAGATCACGTAACCGTCCTCTGCCGCCTGCAGCAGGTTGCGGCAGTGGCTGCGGTTGAGCGGCATCTCCCTGGGGACCAGCACGACCTTGCGTCCCTCCTTCACACACACGTCCGCCGCACGCACGAGGAGGTCGTCATCGTAGGAGTTCACCATCGCAGAGAGGCTCTTCATCGAGCACGGGACCACGATCATGCCGTCCGTCCTGAACGAGCCGCTCGATATGATTGCCGCAAGGTCGCAGTTGTCGTACACGACATCGGCGAGCGAGAGGACCTCCTCCATCTCAAAGTTGGTCTCGCGGTCGAAGATGACGCGCGCCCCATCGCTCACCACAAGGTGCGTCTCGATGTCGGGCGTGTCGGCCAACGCCTGCAGTACGCGATAGCCCATCTGCACGCCCGTCGCGCCGCTGATCCCTATGATGATTCTCCTCATGTCCCTGCTCCCACAGTCAGGTGCCTGCCCCTGGCATGGCCTCTCGCCTTGGGGTGCGAGAGGCCATGCCAGGGGTCGGTCGCACGCGCGCGGCCGACCCGAGCGAGAGCCTACATGATGCCGAGCAGGTGGAACCAGGCCGCCTCCACAAGTACGACGACGAAGACGACCACCGTGAGGGGGATGCCCATCCTCATGGCGTCCTTTGAGGTGTAGCCAGCTGCGTCGGGACCCTCGCCAACAAGGATCGCAAGGTTGTGGAAGGGCAGGATGTAGTGGATGTTGATGGCCGAGAAGACCATCATCGCAACCGCAAGGTCGGTTACGCCCGAGCCGCTCGTGAAGGCGAGGAAAGCCGGGATGCAGATGCCCAGGACTGCCATGACCGAACCCATGAACATGTGGATAATCACGCTGATGAGGACGATGAGCAGCACCAGGTATATTGCCGAGACGTACGCCGGCTGCGCAACGCCACACGCCCACCAGACGACGGTCATGAGCGTAAGGGCAAGGCACTGCTGACCCTGCCGGCCAATCTCGCCAAGGGCGTTGAGCGGCGCCACCCACACAAGGGCCAGGACAATGATGCCTGCGAGCAGACCCACTGTCTTCTTGTTCAGCGTTATTGCCACGATGACTTCCTTCCATGCCGACCGGCCACGCCGGACGGGCGTCGAGTGCCCGGGTGACTAGAGGCCAAGCTCCCTGGCCCACTTGTCTTTGTCGATCTCGAGGAATTGGGAGCGCACGAAGTCCTGCTGCTGGTCGAACGGGACGGTGCAGTCGAAGATCGCCTTGCACGCGATGCCGTGGACGCGGATGGAGGGATCCATCGCCGGGTCGTTCGAGGGGTCAAGCACGTGGCAATGGCAGCCGGGGATGGCGATAACGTCGGCGTCCGCCTGGAAGCGCGTGGTCATGGCCCACATCACGTCGGACATGTCGAAGATGTCGACATCAGGGTCAACGAGGAAAACGTGCTTGAGCTCGGAGAAGGCCGAGAAGGCAAGCATGGCGGCATTGCGCTGGCGCCCCTCGTCATTCCTGCTGGACTTCTTGAACTGCAGGATGGCCACGAACTTGCCGCCACCGCAGGGGGCGGCGTGGACGTTGAGCAGGCGGCCGGGAATGGCGGTCTCCACCATCTTGTAGATGGACGCCTCGGTGGGGATGCCGGCCATCGAGACGTGCTCGTGCGACGGCCCGATGCAGGATTGCATGATGGGATGCTCACGCGTGGTGACGGCTGTGACGTGGATGACGTTCAGCGCGGGCTTGGCGTCTCCGGTGTAACCGGGAAACTCGGGCATGGCCTTGCCCGAGTGAGAATTGATGTCCTCCTGGATGGTGTCGGTGACGGAGAGGTAGCCCTCGAGGACGTATTCGGCGTTGGCGATGCAGTTCTGTGGGACCGTAAGGCACTTCGCAAGCTCGACGGGCCTGCCGCGCAGGGCACCCGCAATCTGGAGCTCGTTGTAGCCAAGCGGGGTTGTGGGCGCCTCGAAGCCCGCGCACATGTAGACTGCGGGGTCCAGGCCGATGGAGATGGAGATGGGCATGTCACGTCCGAGCTCCCTGTACCTGTCGAGGAAGGCGCCCAGGTGACGGGAGCCAGGCGTAATCCACATGCCCAGGGTCGTTTCGTCCTCGATGCAGAAGCGGTGGATGGTAACGTCGGAGGTGTCATTCTCCGGATCGGTGCCCATCGCAAGGCCCATGGTGATGTAAGGGCCGGCATCCTCGGGGGTGTTCGTGGGAGCGGGGACGATCTTGCGCAGGTCAAAGCCGGGGTCAGTCGCGCGGTAGACAACCTCCTGACAGTCGACGTGGGCTCCATCCTCGATCATCGCGGGTGGGATGGTGTCGTTGAGCTTCTTGCCCATCTCGATGCCGAGGCGCTCGCAGTCCATCCCGATGAGGTTGGCGACGCGGCGGCGACTGGCAAGCATACCGATGACGACCTTGGCGTCATCGAAGCCCTTGACGTTGTTGAACAGCATCGCGGGGCCCTCCTTGGTGGGACGGGCAACCGTTCCGCCAGCCCCAACGTAACGATAGACACCAGACACCTCGGCCTCGGGGTCGACCTCGGTATCGGTCTCGAGGAGCTGGCCCGGCTGGGTCTTGAGGTACTCGAGCGCTCTGCGAAGATCGTGGATCTCTGCCATGTTGCCCTCCAGGTTCTGGTCGGAGCCCATCTCCGACCACGACATCGGGGCAAACGTACAAAAGTGCACCTGATATCGGGTCAAATGAGGGAGCCGTGCACGGCGGCACTATTTCTCGCGGACGGTCAAAAGGCGGCCGCGAACGGCAGCTCCTTGCACCTGTGGACCTAGCAAGCCAGACGGACCTCCAGGCGGCAGAAGTCCTCTCCAAAGGCATCGTTGTAGAAGGCGGCGTCGAGAAGGCACCTGTCGACGACCTCGCCAGCGGGAGAGAGCCCCTGATCGTCAATCCAATCGAGGAGCCGCTTGATGGGTTCGGGGTCGTACGGCATGGCGACCTTGTAGATCACGGCGTAGTCGCCCTCAGGCAGGTATATGGTCTCCAGGTCCTCGGCCATGTCTGTCCTCGGAAGGATGACGATGCTGCCGGCCCCCTCGAGGGGCTCGTCTCCCCTCACCTTGTCCGCCCAGAGGAGCGAGCCAAAGCCACGCGATGGGATGAGGCCCGCCCCAATGACCCTGTTCCATGCGTCCATGAGCGCCAGGTGAAGGTGCTTCACGCCCATCTCGCACGACAGATAGGGCGAGAAGACGGCACGACGGGCGGGAATCCACTCGACGTGCGGCATGTCTACATTCAAACGCCTGGTCTCTATGTGCTCGAAGATCTCCGAGAACTGCACGAGTTCCTCTCGCTGAAGCTGGAGCTGCGCGATTCTCTGGTCTACCTCCTCGATACGGCCCGAGACAAGGCCCACCATATCCGCTGGCGTGGGCCTCTCGAGAAACTCCTTGATCTTGGCAAGGGTCACGCCCATCTCCTTGAGCAGGCAGATGAGACGCAGGCGTGGTATCTGATCAGCGCTGTAGTAACGGTAGCCGGTCTCGCTCACATACGCGGGAGGGAGCAGCCCGTTCTTGTCGTAGAGGATGAGCGTCTGGCGAGAGACGCCATGAAGCCCCGCCATCTCGCTGATCTTGATGAGGCCCTTGCCCATGTGCCTGTACCACCCGCTTCTCTCGCCTGGGGCACGCCCACCTGCAGCCGTGACCAAAGTGTATTGTTGGTAGCGGGTTTTGACCCAGGACTCCCCCTCGTCGCATACCCCAACCAGGCATGCCCACCGTCCTTAGGGTACCATGAGCGCCACGATGGGTGGGATTTGAAGCGTTGGCATCGGGGTGCTAGCAAACAGCGCCCTTCTTCAAGCAAAATGCCGCGTAGAGCGGAATGCTCTCGATGTCATCGCTCATCCCAAAGTTTCGAGTTGACAAGCGCAGCGCACGCACTGGTTCGTACTTCTCGCGATAGACCGAGAGGCTACGCGAACGGACATTACCGGATGACTTGACTTCAACGGGCACGGCCCTCGCCCCACCGTCCTCGATGACAAAATCAACCTCGGCTGTTCTTCCACTCGTCCAGTAGCGCGGAACAAAACCGTCTGCGACCAGATTCTGCGCGACATAGTTCTCGGTAAGCGCGCCCGCATCGAGACGCTTGCGGGCAGCCTCGTCGAACAGCACGGCTGGTGGAACTTCCATCATCGCAGAGAGGAGCCCCGTATCCGCAAGGTAGACTTTGAATGCCGATCGATCTTCCTGCATCTTGAGCGGAACCTGACCCGAGGAGATGCGAATGCAGCGGTTCACAAGACCTGCCGTCTCAAGCCAATCAAGAGCCACGGCATACTGGCTTGCCCTTCCTCCAGATCGAACAACCTTGTACTGGAACTTGTGGTTCTCCTTTGCCAGTTGCGCTGGAACGCTCGACCATGCCTCGCGGATACGCGCCGTTTCAACCGGCTCTGCGTACTTTGCCATGTCTGCAACATAGAGATCGAGGATCTCATGCTGCACGCGCGAGACGGTCGCAAAGTCTCCGTGCTCGGCATACGATGCGACGGCTTCGGGCATCCCGCCGGTCAGAATATACGTCCTGTAAAGATCCAACGCCTGTTCATGGAGGGGATATGCAGCCTTTTTCGCATAGGCTTCTGTGATTCCCCCTATCATTTTCCCGTGTCCCGTAGCGTCAAGCCATTCGTCAAAGGTCATTGGCAGAAGCGTTAGGGTCTCGACCTTTCCCACGGGCGCCGAAAACCCCGTACGGTTTACGGCAACGCCCAACAGGCTCCCGGCAGCAATCAGATACGAGTTCGGAAGCTCCTCGCAGAAGTACTTGAGCGAGGCAAGCGCACGTGGCGCCGCCTGAATCTCGTCGAGAACTATGAGGGTACGCCCTGGGACAATGCGACGCCCCGTAACTTGCTCGAGGTTGGAGATCACCCGATCGGGGCCAAGATCTCCATCGAATGCCGCACGCGCTGCAGCCTGCCTCTCAAGGTCGAGGAAGACATAGTCTTCGAAAGCCGTGTTCGCAAACTCTCTGATGAGATAGCTCTTGCCAACCTGGCGAGCCCCATAGACGAGCAGCGGCTTGCGAGAACTACGGAACTTCCATTCGACGAGAGCACCCATCGCAGTACGGCGCATTACGGCCTCCTCCTACGTTATTACCTAAGAGGATAGCATTAAGTTGCGAAAAGTGTTCTAAATTACATTTTTGTACAGATAATAATGTAATTGATAACATTTTTCATCAGCTATCGCCTGGCAGAACAAGAGGAGCAAAGCTGCTGGCGTCAGCCTAGAGTAAAGCGCTCCGGCCTCGCACCAAGGAATGCGAGGCCGGGGCGTTCATACGGGGCCGGGGCGCAAGTCGCGCTGTGTCGCCCTTCTCTACTCCAGGAAGCCTCCGGTCTGGCGGTTCCAGAGGCTTGCGTACTCCCCGCCACGCTCGACCAGCTCGTGATGGGTGCCGTCCTCGACGACCTCGCCATGCGCAAGCACCACGATGCGGTCAAGCGATGCCACCGTAGAGAGGCGGTGCGCAACCACAATCGACGTGCGCCCGCGCATGAGGTTCTCAAGCGCACCCTGCACAAGCGCCTCGGACTCGGAGTCCAGGGCGGAGGTTGCCTCGTCGAGCACCAGGATCGGCGCGTTGACCAGGATGGCGCGGGCAATGGCCACGCGCTGCCGCTGGCCGCCAGAGAGCTTGACGCCCCTCTCGCCCACCATGGTGTCAAACCCGTCCGGCAGCCGCTCGATGAACTCGAGCGCGTTTGCCTCCTCTGCCGCACGACGAATCTCTTCGTCTGTGGCATCGGGCTTGCCGTAGGCGATGTTCTCGCGTATGGATCGGTGGAAGAGCAGCGCCTCCTGCGGGACGTAGGCCACCTGCCTGCGCAGGCTCTGCTGGGTGCAATGGCTCACGTCCTGCTCGTCCACAAGAACGCGACCCTCCTGGACGTCGTCCAGACGCAGCAAGAGCTTGGTGAGCGTGGTCTTGCCCGAGCCGGAGCGTCCCACCAGGCCAACACGCTGGCCTGCGGGAATGCGGAGGTTGAGGTCCTCGAAGACGTAGTCGTCCCGGGGCGCATCGGGGTAGCGAAAACGCAGGTTCTCGAAGTCGATGCATCCCTCGGTAACCACGAGTGGCTTTGCGTCCGCATCGTCTGCCACGAGCGTAGGCTCGTCCAGCACGCGCGTCATCTCGGCAGCATCGCCAAAGGCGCGGTTGATGCGCTGCATCATGGAGTTGAAGTAGTTGAAGCGCATCGTGAGGTTGTAGGTGTAGGTAAACATCATGACCAACGTGCCGGCGCTTATTCCAAACCACGCGTTGCCGCCAACCACAAAGATTGAGACCACGAGCATGATGGCCGTGATGAGCGCCGAGGTCGTGAGGCCGCGTCGCATGGTGGCGCGCATGTTGACGTTCTCGGCAGCCATGGCCTCGCGGTCCGCCGTGGTGAAAAGCCCGCGCTCGTAGTCCTCGCGACCGTAGGTCTTGACGGCAAGGATGTTGGTCACGGCATCAGAGAGCACGCCGGAAAGCTCGTTCTGCGCACGGGAGGCCTCTGCCGAGAGGGGAAGGATCCGCCGGTACATGCCATAGGCTATGACCACGTAAAGGATGAGCATCACCATGAGTACGACCACGAAAAGCGGCGCCACGGGGGCGAGGATCCCAACCGTCAGCACGATGGAGGCAAGCGTCGGCCACAGCGAGTACGTAAGGACATCCACAAGACCGGAGTACCCCGAGACGAAGCGCGACGTCTGGCTCACCAAGCTACCGCCAAAGCGGCTGTTGTGGAAGGTCATCGACTGGTTTGAGAGCGTATCGAAGCACAGGCGCGAGAGCTGGTAGTCACCGTTGATCTCCAGCTTGTAGACCGAGTAGTCCTGAAGCTTGGAGAGCGCCTGGCCCACGGCATTCACTACGAGAAGCGCAATGACGTATGGCCCAAAGACTGGAAGCACCTCCTCGGCAGGGACGGGCGAGGCCTGCACGCGATCGACGATGAGGCCCATGACGTAGGTGTTGGCAAAGGTGAGCAGCGCGATGTAACCCACCGAACTCACGATGGAGAGCACGAAGGCGCCCGTCTTCTGACGCGTGACCCCCCAGAAGTAGTGCAGCGTGCGATGTATGGTCGCACGGTCGTTCTTGTCAGTTGGTCGAGCAGCCAAAGCAATCCCCCTAGAATCCTGCCACTTGGGGCGGCATGTGTGTAACTGAGGTAGCTTGCCCCAAGAAAGGCAAACGATGCATGGCAAGCCCATCCGCCTCAGCTAAACCACAAACGGAGGGGGACGAGAGGGGCCGGAACTATCTCAGCTCGAGCATTCCCCTGATAGCGGACAGTATGTTGAGCATAACATCACGGCTGGCAACCCCAACGAGCTGGTACCCACGAGCCGAGAGGTCAAGGCAACGAAGCTGCTCCACGCATGCATAGCCCCTCACGGGACTCTCCCCCATGTCTATGTGCAGGGGGTATCCATTGCTTGTCGTTGTGATGGGCACAAGCGCAGTCATGCTCGAGCAACTGTTGAAGCCATATCCGCTTACCACGACGGCCGGGCGACTCTTGGCGGGCTCATGCCCGAAGGCCGGAGAAAAGTCCACCTGGACGATATCTCCCTGTTCGAGGTTGTTCACTCCACAACCTCCCCGCCAACGGCCTCGCCCCAATCCACCTCAGTGGGCTGGGAAACGTCCGAATGCCCTCTAAAGAGAGAGTCGATTGACACGTACGGAGCGTCGCAATAGCTCCTGTGGTTCTCGTCGACGGGACGCAGCAGGATGAAGGGGCCGTTTTCGTCCGTCCCGCAACTGATACTTAGATTGGACCCCACAGCAAGCCGCAGCGAGTCGCAAACCGCCTTGGGAATGCGCACCGCTTTGGATGCGCCCCATGCGCAGAGCTTTGCCTCGCGCTCCTCAGCAACCTGCATTGCGCCACCTCCAACAGTAAGATATCTTGTAGGATATCTTACCATGCTGCAACTCGAGAGAACACAAAGACGCTCGGTCTTTTTGGCCCGTGACTCCCCGGAGGAAGTGCAGAGAGTTTTGTCCAGAAAGCACCGAGGCCGGCGCACATCAAATGCCCCAGCCTCGCGCGTCACTTACACGGGATGTAGCAGGTCAGTCTCTATTGCAACAGTTCAATCGAGAAGCCCCTCTCGATTGTCTCGCCGGGATTGCAAACCAGGTACCCACGCTTGTGCTCGAAAATGTCATCCTCATCGGAGCAGGTCGACAGGCCACTCCAAGGCTCAATGGCCACAAAGTCTGCGTTGGGCTTTGACCACACGATAAGGTATGGCATCTGGGGGAAGGAAACCTGCAGGCCAGGAGCCTTGCCGCCACGAGAGAACGTCACACGACGACTCGCAAGGCAGTCGTAAATCGTCTCGGCATAATCGAAAAGCTGATGCGACAGATGCAGGACTTTGCCCTCCTGAGGCGCCACGTTCCTGTGGGCAACATCGATAAGCCCCGTAGATGGTACCGGCGTGCAAACGTCAGTCTCGTTGCGCTCGAACTCAATGGTGTAGTCACCATATGCATCTTCATCACACAGTGGACAGCGAAACGCGGGATGTCCACCCACAAAGAACGGCATCGGCTTTACGTCCGCATTGGTCACCCGATAGGTCACGTCAAGTACCCGGGCGTGCACCTGATATTCCGCAGCTAGCTCAAACTTGAACGGATACTGCGCGAGGGTCGATTCATCAGACCTCAACACGAAACTAGCCGAGTCTTCCCGGCTGTCAGCGAGCTCGAATTGCATCTTGCGTGCAAAGCCATGGCGCTTGAGTCTGATGGGATATCCCTCCCTGGTCACGGCCTTATCGTTTCTCAGCCCTCCACATATGGGAAACACGATGGGCGCCTGCCCACTCCATACATCAGGGTCTGGTTGCCAGAGATACTCCAAGCCGGAGACGTCCTTGATAGACGTAAGCGTGCCACCAAGCGAGGTGAGACCGACTGACATCTGATCAGAATTGATAGTGCACTCCATGCGTGTCTTCCAAAAAGATCTAACAATTTGCTGGAGATTCCCGAAGCCCACAGGTCACAATATCTACGCGATTATCTCAACAGCCGTCTTTTTGAAAAGGTTGTCAGCAACTTGGGTGTCGAATCGCCCAGTATGCGGAGAAAGGCAGCTAGCAGATGCGCAGCTCATAGCAAAGCGCAGGCTCTCAGAACCTTTCATCCCACGAGCTATGGCAACCGCAAAAGAGCCCACCATAGTGTCACCTGCGCCCACGGGGTTTATCGCCTGGATTTTTGGCGCATACCCACGGAAGATACCCTCGTCACACGCCATAATCGCCCCCGCAGCGCCAAGGGATACAACGACTATCTCCACGCCACGCTCATGGAGCTCCCGTGCTGCGCTCACGACCTCGTCAATGCCCTCGATCTTTCGATTCAGGAGCTGGCCGATCTCGTCAATGTTTGGCTTCACCATGGTTGGAAGCGCACGTATGCCCTGCATGAGGTAATCGCCGGAAGTATCAAGTATCACGGGCTTCCCCGCTTCGCGAACAAGCCGCACCAGTCTCTGGTACACGTTGGTGCCAGCACCTACCGGAACGCTTCCACTCATGGTGACAACGTCAGACTGGTTTGCGAGCTCAAGAAGAGTACTCATCATATCTTCAAGCTCGGCCCTATCGACTGGTCTGCCTGGTTCGAGGAACTCCGTCGAGCCCCCACCTGGCTCCAGCACGTTGATGCAGCAGCGCGTCTCGTTCCTCACTCGGACAAATCGTTCCCTTATGTCATCCCTGGCAACCAGCTCACAGAGGTAGTGCCCATTGTTGCCACCGACAAAGCCTGTGGCAAGAACTGGCTCGCCATTGGCTGCGATAGCCCTGGCGACATTGAGGCCCTTTCCACCTGCAGAGTCCTCGCATTCAGCAACTCGCATCACAGTACCCTTGGTCAAGGGCATGTTAATGCGATATGCCTTGTCGATTGACGCATTAAGCGTGACCGTGGTAATCATGGGGCGTCACTTCCAATTCTGCTGGTTCCACTTGCGTGGAACCGCATGGCTATTGCTTGGGTATTGAAACGGCCAGACAGCCGCAGACGTTACCTGTTGGATAACTTGGAGTAGTCGGAGAGAATCTCAGTAAGATTTCGAAGGACCTCTTCAGCACTCGTTGACGCACGCAGGCGCTCAAAACCCCTTGTGTCGCTGCCAAGCTTGTTGATTTCACGAAACATTGCTAAGTAGTGCTCGCCATCAAACTGCGCAGAGAAGAACATCAGGTCGACTTCCTCGCCCTCGAAAAAACGAATTCCGCCCTTGCACACAAGCAGGCCAAGCCCGTTCTTGAGCGCCCCGTCCCAGCTTGCGGCATGCGCCAGTGCGATTCCCTGGCTGATAATAATGTAGCTTCCGTACTCCTCGGCGTTCGTAATGGCCTTCTCAACGTAGTTCTCTGTAACATACCCCGCCTCAAGGAGCGGTGAAGAGACCTTCCTAATTGCATCTTTCCAGCCCAGCGAACCATTTTCTATCTGAATGAAGTTATCCCTGAGATTGGAAATGAGAATTGAGTCTCGTTTAGTCTTACCTTCTACCTGCTCGACTTCCATGAGAATCCTGCTCAGTTCGCAGTCGAGAAATGCCACCTTATTGGCATTTCCCTCATGGTAAATATCACTAAGACGTGCCACGAGAGTGTTGTCGATTGTTTGGGGAACGACTTTCGCGCGGCTAAGCTTAAACGCAAGCTCCTGAATCTCGTTGATGTCCTCTACCGAAAGCACCGGGCTCACATTGACCACGCGCACCCTATCTGTGTCGATGGGGACGGTCGAAATCACAAAGTCAACGTTGTTTAGTCTACAACTGCCCTCCTCGACTTCCCTGCATGTAGCAATACCGAGAACATTGAATTTGAAATAGGCTTTTATCTGAGCATCAAGATATCTCCCCGTGGCGGCGGAGTTCGGACACGCAATAAGGACGTTGCACACGCGAACGTTACTTTCGTATCGATACAGTGCCGCGCACACATGGATGACAATCGAGTCTCGCATGCCCTTCCCAAGAGACCTGCATAGATAGTCCTCGATGATGTGGAAATGCGGAGCGCAAGCACGGTCGACCCGATTCACGAGTTCGCTCGTACCATCCTTTTCACCAGAGACATCAAGCTCGAAGCCATCGGCATCCCAACGAGAAGACCCCTTGATATGAGAGAAAAGCGCTTCGACCAGAAGGTCGTCACCCTGAAGGTCGACTTCCAGGTCTTTTCCCACTTGCATCAAGAAGTGGGAGATTGTGCAGTAGAGGTCGAAGTCATCGAACCGCCTTAATTGTGGAGTCATATCCCGGCTGAGGATGGACCGCTCGATACCAAAGATTCTGTCTGCATCAAGGCGTATCCCCATATCCATAGCAACGACTTTGACCAGGTTCCCTATTTGATCAAAATCATCTGATGCTCCCGCATCCTCATAAGAGAAGCCCTCCGGCTCGTTGAGCAAGACAACTAGAGTCGCAGCTATCTCGTGCTCAGCGTCCATCGTGATATAGGAGTTGGTGGAGCGCAGGAAGGCTCGTACGCTCCTGTCGACATCATTTAGATGGATGTCAAACCGCAGGTGACCCTCAAGAACGTCGAGGAAGTAGCTGTCCGGGCAAAGGCGCTTGGCGAGGATGTGCGAGAAGGCACCAATCAGAAAGTCCTTGCGCTGCTCGTCGCTTGCCTCGACACGCAGCCCAAAGCTGCTCTTTCCCACAAGCCTTATTCCACACCTCTCAAGAAATGCGCCCGTCTCCTTCACGTCTGTTGTGACCGTATTGTGGGAGCAATAGAATTCGTCAGCGATTGCCTGCACCGTTAGCCACTCGCCCGGTTTGAGCTGCAGTAATTCGACCGCGATAAGGCATTGTCTCTCATCGGGTGAAAGGTGGTATTCGTAAAGGTCCATGCTATGCAGCATGGTCCTGAGAGTCTGAGAGTTTGCAGAGGCGGGTTCGCATACCCGAATGTGGTGTCCAGTCAGCTCAACGAGGCTCTCGCCGTCTTGGCTTGCAAATTTGATTATGGAGGCGATATCCGCCCGTAACGTCTTCTCCGAGATGTGGTAATCGCTCATCAAAACCGAAAGCCTCAAAGCGTGGCGTGGGTTGTTGGCGACACGATACAGAATCTCGGCAGTACGCTCCTTCATTGCGGATACCGCCTCCCTTCCTAAGCTAGGTGCTCTGAAAGATAAGCTGCAATCTGGCTACTTGTCATGGTCGTAAACCCATCAAGAACTGTATTATCCTGTAGCAGCCGGATGGTCTTGGTGAGGAATTCGAGATGCTGACCAGGCGCGATGGCCAGATTGAAGACGTGGCGCGTCATAACCGCATCTTCTGGGCCATCCATCCTGTAGAAGCTCACAGGCTCGTCGAGGCGCAGGTAACAAAGGGCATCACGGCAAATGGCATTAGACTGGCAGTGCGGAAGCGCTACGGGCGTCTCGCAGCAGATTCCCGTTGGAAAGACCTTCTCGCGGTCGAGACAGTCATCTGCAAACTTCTCGGTGACGCAACCGTAAACCTGGAGCGCGCGGGCACAAATCCTGATTGCTTCTTCGCTCGTAGAGGCGGACCCTTGGAGAGCTACAAACAGCTTTCCACCCGCCTCACACGCAGCGGTATCGATGCTCTGGGTAACCATCTGAATCTCCTACACTTTCAACACTCAGGGGCAAGGTTGACTAGATGCCCATGGCACGAGCAATGAACTCAACGACCAGGCAGCCCGGGTTATAGCCAAAGTGAGATGCCGTTACGAGACCTCCACCAAAGTCGACCCCACAGGCGTTGAGCATAAGGGTTGCGTAGCCGGCGAACATGTTTGCAAAGAACAGCATGAGGTACATGAAGACGGTCATGCAGATAAGAGTCCTGAACACGTTGCCCTTACTTGCAAGGACAGCCATAGGAGCCACATAGCAGACCTCTGCCAGAATCGCGGCCGGGAAGAAGCGCATGTCGGGGACGAGGAAAGACAGGCCAACGGTGATGGGAATCATAATGGCCGTGCACGTAAGGCAGGTTAAGTCGCCAAGGGCAAGGGCGATATCCATGCCAACATAGAGGGTGGTATCAGCGGTGAGGTGCTTGCGGGCAAATTCGCTAGCCCCTGCCCCAATGGGAGTCAGCCCCTCCATCATGATGGAGACCATGCGCGGGATGAGCACGAGAACGCCGGCCATGCCAGCCATGAGGGTAATAATGCCAGGAATGTCCTGCTGGGTCATGAGGCCAAGGAACAGGCCTACGAAGAGGCCGATGATAGCGGGGTCACCAAGGATGCCGATCTTCGAGGCAAGCTTGTCGAGGTTGAGGTCAATCTTATTCAGACCGGGGATGTGATCGATGATTCTATTGATAAGCCAGCTCATGGGGTACTCGTAGACAACATAGCCGAGGCAGGTGCACGCGGTGCCGTCAAGGCCGTAGTAATCCGCCCAAGAGGGTGCGATCTTCTCAGCGGCAAAGAGGTCAACAACGGAAAGCGCAAGTGTCACCAGAAAACCTATGAGCGCGTTGTCAAAGAGGACCCACGCAAGCGCACCGGGAACCAGGAAGTGCATGAAGTTCCAGATGTCGACGTTGAGGACGTTGGTCTTCTTGGCTCGAATAAGCAGGATGTTGACAATGATGATAGCTGGGATGACAAAGACGGCATACGGCGCGGTCCAAGAGGCTCCGCCAAGTGCCGCAAAGCCAATCTCCGCAACGTCATAGCCACTCCCGAGTGCGGAATAGTAGTCAAAGACTGGCTGCATAATCTGCATCAAGAAGTTAATGACCAGGACGACGCCCTGGAAGCCGATACCCACGAGGAGGCCAGCACGAATTGCCTGTGACGGCTTCATTCTGAAGAAGATTCCCAGGATTGCGATTACGACAGGGAGCAGGACGGTGGCTCCCAGGCTCATGAATTCTTGGAAAAAGCCCACTATGGTGCTGACAACAATGTCCATGGATGACTCCTTCTAAAGAGCGGGGATACTCGGATAGCGGTTGAGTTACTCTGCCTGAACTGTCCTGAGAAGGTCGACTAGCTTCTTGGCGCAGGCGTTCTCGTTGATTCCCGAAATAAGCGGGAACACTGTCATATACGGCCTATCTAGGGGCTTCTTATAGTTGGCCGTGGTTAGGACAACGTCCACGTCATACTGCTTGGTTGGGACCTCGGTAATGGTGCCCTTGAAAACCTGGACCGGAATACCAGCATCGGCAGCAATCTGCTTTACCTTCTCCTGTGCGACCGTGGACGTTGCAACGCCGCTGCCACATGCGACGAGGACCTTTACTGACGACTTCATTACGACTCCTTCTTGGTGTCCACCCGCGTGATTTGCAGGCGCTACTCGCTACTTGCGCGGAAGCGCGCGGAGACTCTGGACAATCTGCTTGTAGCTTTCCTTGTGGCCAAACAGTCCCGCATTACCAAGGCAGAAGCCATCCACCCCTGCCTTCCAGAGATCAGCCACGCTTTGAGCAGAGACGCCCCCGTCGACGAGAATCTTATAGCCGTAGTAGTCCTTAGCCTCCACGAGCTTCTTAATCTTCTCGTCAACGAACGGAAGGGCCTTCTGACCGGCAAAACCGGGATTGACACGCATGACCAACACGTAGTCGCATACGTTGAGGGCTTCCTTGGCTGTCTCAAACGAGGTGCAGGGGCTAATTGCAAGACTAGACTTAGCGCCAAGGTCACGAATGTGTTGAAGCGTACGGGTAACCTGACTGTCCTCCTCTCCATGAACATGCACAATCTGGGCTCCCAGCCTGACAAACATGTCTACATATCGCGCAGCATCTCGCACCATAAGGTGCACATCGCACACACTGTCGGTAAGCTTGCGAATGGCAGAGACGTCTTGAGGACCAAGCGCAATGTTGGGGACGAACGTGCCATCCATGATGTCTAGGTGATAGAGGTCAATTCCAGCGTCATCGAGCTCGGCTACGGTCTTCGAAAGGTTCTCATAGCCAGCGCAGTTCATGCACGCACCGATGATCTTCTCCCCGTCTTTCCAGTCTTCTAGCGTACGCATTACCTTTCCCTTCTCTTTGTATGGCCGAATATCTTGGCCACTCTCGCCCAAAGTGAGTGGCTATACCGCAGCTAGTGCTAGCGCTCGCAATCGAGCAGAATCTTCCCTTTGACCCTGCCTGGAGTCTTGAACTCTTCAAAGGCTTCCGAAATCTTGGAAAGCGGGTATCGGGTGTAGATAAAGCTCTCGTCGTAGGGCATCATGCCGGAGCGGTAGGCATCCGCAGTGAGGGTCCACTCGTGACCCGGGAAGGGAGCAGAATAGCTGAGCCACGAACCCGTGAGGGTGAACTCGCGGCGATGCAGGTGCTCCCACTCCTGCGGAGTAAAGGTAATGTCGCGGTTGATCTTGCCGATGAGAGACGCCTGGCCCTTGTTGGCAACGATGTCGAAGATCATCTTCATGGTGGCAACGCTACCGGCGGTCTCGACTACATAGTCATATCCACGACCGTTGGTGATAGCGCTCACCTGGTCCTTCCAGTCCCCATCCATGCTGTTGACGGTGCTGGTGGCGCCCATCTTCCTTGCAAACTCAAGGCGGTCTGGCAGGATGTCAAACACGGTCACCTCACGCGCGCCAAATGCCTTTGCCCACTGCGCGGTGATTATTCCGATAGTGCCCCCTCCGAGAACGGCAACTGTGCCGCCCCCGTGATAGTCAAGTCGCTCGAGACCATGGAGTGCGACGGCAGTAGGCTCGATGAGGGCTGCCTGCTCATAGGAGACGCTGACGTCGAAGGGCACTGCGCAATTTTCGGGAATCACCACATACTCGGCAAAGCTGCCAGGTTGACGGGTACCGATGAAGCTGTAGTGGCTGCACAAGGAGTAGTCACCGCGCTGACAGTCCTCGCAAGTTCCGCAGGGAATGAGCGGCGCGCCTGCAACGTTCCCTCCAACCTCCACGGAAGTGACGTTCTCTCCAACCCCAGCCACTACGCCGGAGAACTCGTGGCCGAGGATGATTGGGTAGAAGTGCGCGGCATCACCGATAACACGTGGCACGTCTGAGCCGCAAATGCCGGTCTGCTTGACCTTGACCAGAACTTCGTTGGGGCCGGGGCTTGGCTTGTCGACCTCCTCGTAGCGGATGTTGTCCTTGCCGTGAAGAACCCCTGCCCACATCTTCTCGCCCACGAGAGCACCTCCCATTGTCCGGCCCTCTTTACTGGCCTCCTGCGCGTAACTTGAATGTAGGGACGGACTCTGAGTCGCGACAGCCCAAGAGACGTGAGCGTCCGGATACCGGAATTGTCGGAAATGGCTCAGTACTTTCGGCATAGCGACTCGTATTTCTGTCCACACCCCGTCGCACCATGTTGCTCGTGAGATGACCGCGACGACGGGGGGACGGCCATGGCGAAGAGGCATGCGGCGGCAGGAACATGAGGGGGTGCGTCGATGCGGGGACCCTCGCGGACCTCATGAGGAGGTATCCCGACGAGAAGTCCTGCGAGAGGAGACTCCTGGAGGAGGCGTACCCGTCGGGCTTCGCGTGCCCCGCCTACGGGAACAGGCGCTGCTCCAAGGCGGCGGGACGCGCGCACAGATTCAACAGGGCGAGCCGGAACGTGGCCGCCGACCTTCTGCGGGACATGTGCCTCAGGTACGTCCCGCTCGGGGCGCTCGCGGAAAGCTGCCATATCTGCCTTAGGGCCTCGTAGTTCATGCACATGAGGCTCCTCGAAGTGATGAAGGCGGCGCTCGCGCCCTTCAGGAACGGGCCTCTATCTCCCGCCAGGCAGACGGGCTCTGTCTCGATGAGCCCCTTTGCAGGCAGGGGTCGGATGTTCAGATGCCGAGGGGGCGCACCGGCACAGCCATGCCGTACATTCGCGCGGCATCTCCAGCTTCAAGGCCTGCATCTAATGCGCTACGAACGGCCTCGGAGACGAATATTCGGCGCTCTGCGGGAGGAGAAGGGCTCCCGATGTGGAGCCCAGGGATGCCCTCGCAAGCATCGTCGGCAACTCCTGGGCCGCCACTGATGGCCACACAGGATATGCGCGCATCCTCCCCTCGCTCGGGTCAAGGAGCACGCAGCCACAGCCGCCAAGAAGTCCAGGGACGACGAACTCGAGCTCGTCAATGCCATGCACCAGAGACTCAGGGAATTCCTACTTCCGTTCCATGGGATGTCGACGAAATGGCTGCGGCACTACCTCTCGTGCTTCCTGTGGACAGGCAGGCGAGGCATCCGGAGCGCGAGAAGAAGGACGTGCTCTCCGGGCAGCTTGCGTAAGGCAGATAGTCCACACAGGCGCGCGCTCGTAGACATGCCCCAGCCCCTCTGGGACTGCTGGGAAGCAAGAGCCTAGGTCAATGTCAATCATTGTCCAACAGCAAGAAAGCTATCTACCGCTTGGCGACATCCACCTCGAAGACATTTCCTTCTCCCCGGTAGACGGCCTTCGAATACTCGATTGGCACTCCAGCCTTCGCGCTGCCGACCGTATAGAAGAGAAGCATCGGATCGCCCACTGCAACATCGAGAAGAGTTGCCAATGCACCGTCTGCACGCACAGCTTCAAAACGTCTGTGGGCTGACACGACAGCCAAGCCGCAATCTGCAAGCGTCTGATATAGGCTCACAGCAGCAAAATCGACACCATCGAGGTCTGGCAGCTTGGCACAGGGCAGATATGTCTCCACAAATACATTGGCGGTTTCTTCGACATAGCGTAGCCGGACGAGCTTGTACACCTCGTCACCTAGCTTTATCTGGAGCGCATCTGCAACAGTTTCCCGTGCCTTTTCGCGCTCGAAGATGATTACTACGGTACGCGTGCTGTTGCCAGCAAGGCGCATATCGTCGGAAAAGCTCATCAGCCCCTTGGTAAAGTGCTGATGCACTTTCGGACGGCAGACAATCGTTCCTCTCTTGCGGCGGCGATCGAGATAGCCATCGTCCACCAAGCGCTGCAGAGCCTGACGCACCGTAGGACGGCTTACCCCATAAGCCTGTGCCAGTTCCTGTTCAGAAGGGATGCGCTGTCCCTCCTGATAGGTACCGTTCTTAATCTTTGCCAGCAAATCGTTGGTAATGTTCTCGTACAGTGTCATGACTTTCCTCCAGCAGTTGCAAGAGCATCAATCGACGACTCCTACATTCATCGGCGCAGCAGATGCCCGACACATCCTTGTAGCCATTCTGCAGAGACCCCATCGATTGATGCCCATTTATCCCTAACATAATACCCAGTTGTCATGTAACTCGGCATTTAACATACATCTGCAGTTACATTATCAATTTTTATATTGACATTTTACTGATATTTATATGATTATGTATATACATATTAGTTCAATGAAAGGAGCTTTGATGGCTCGCTACACTCTCGATGATCTTGCTCAGATGGTTGACCACACGAACCTCAAGCCATACGCAGCCGACGATGATATCCGGCGCCTCTGTGCCGAAGCGCGCCAATACCATTTCCGCATGGTAGCTGTGAACCAGGTTCAGTCCAGTCTCTGTGCACATGAGCTTGTTGACAGCGACGTGCATATCGGCGCAGCTATTTCTTTCCCTCTCGGCCAGACTTCCATTGCTGCGAAGGCATTCGAAACCCGAGACGCAATCGCAAACGGAGCCACCGAGATTGACTATGTCATCAACCTGACGCGCGTAAAGGCACATGATTGGGCTTATATCGAGGACGAGATGAGCCAGATTGTCTCTATATGCAGAGATGCCAGCCTCATCTCCAAGGTCATATTCGAGAACTGCTACCTCACTGAAGAGGAGAAGGTTGCCCTGTGCGGCATTGCAAGAAATGTCGGCCCCACTTTCGTCAAGACCTCCACAGGCTTCGGTGCGTCGGGAGCAACCGTTGAAGACGTCCGTCTCATGAAGACACATGTCGGCGATGAAGTGCAGGTAAAGGCCGCAGGCAGCATACGCGATGCCGATACCTTCCTCGCTATGGTTCGTGCCGGGGCCACCCGCATAGGCTGCAGTGCCGGCGTCCCCATCATTCAGGAATTCGAGAGAAGGCTCTCGACGATGGAGGATGGCTATTTCGAGCTCTGAGGCCATGAACAGCAGCCCTTCATCTGCCTCCCCTGGCAGATTGGCCAGAAGCGGCTGTCCTCCCCACCATGGCACGGTGATGTGGCTGGCCAAATCTAGACACGCTTGAGCCACGACTACCGAAAGCCCGACAATGTGCCAGGGGGCACGGGAGGGGCTTGTTGCATGAACAAG
>NZ_DBHHPX010000025.1:22953-40711 GCF_057241865.1 Tractidigestivibacter sp. | reverse complement strand
TTCTCGGCGCAGACCTCACTTGCCCGTGCTACCCACTAGAAACGCGGAAGAGCCCTTTTTTCTCGGTCTGCCTGCCCGGAGGAGAGGGCCGCTGCGGCACCGGCTTGACGCCGTGGCACACGCCTCGGCAGCCTCCCGCGTCGCTAGCCCTTCCCCAGCCGTGATTATTGCGCGCAACTTTGGGATTCGTGCAGGGCCAACTGGGAAAACGCCGAGACAAGACAAAATGCCGCGCAATAATGCCGGGCTCCTGCAGCTGCCCACATCCGCGCGCTTCTCGGCACCGAGAAACCCGGCGTGCCAACGCGCCAGCCAAATCGCTACAGTACAATGGTCTGCGCCGTGGTCGCATTGCACCGTCGGCCAGGCATGGGAGAGAGATCGCGCCGACAGGCGCATGTGAGCACTAGGAGCAGCAATGGCCGACCAGAGCAAGACCGGCGAGAACAACACCAATGACGAGAGGGCCCAGCGCCGCGCCCGCCGTCAGGCGCTCATCGACGCGGGCGTGGACCCCTATCCCATACGGTCCAACGTCACCGCCCATGCGGCCGAGCTGGAGCAAAGGTACGCCAACCTGCAGGACGGCGAGGACACAACCGACGAGGTCACCGTGGCGGGGCGCGTTCGCGCCTTCCGCGACTCGGGAAAGATTGCCTTCGTGGTGCTGGAGGACGCCACCGGTCAGATTCAGCTGTTCTGCCGCGTGAACAACTTCGCTCCCGCCGACTGGGGCCTGCTCAAGCAGGTCGACCTGGGTGACATCGTGGAGGCCACGGGTGTCGTGGTGCGCACGCGTCGCGGGCAGCTGTCAGTTAGCCCCACCAGCGTGCGTCCGCTCTCCAAGTCGCTGCGTCCGCTGCCCGAGAAGTTCCACGGCCTTACGGACCGTGAGGTCCGCTACCGCCAGCGCTACGTCGACCTCATCATGAACCCAGAGGTGCGTGACGTGTTCCGCCGTCGCTCCGCCATCGTGAGCCTGATCCGGCGCTACATGGAGGCCGACGGCTACATGGAGGTCGAGACCCCCATGATGCACGCCATCATGGGCGGCGCGAACGCCAAGCCGTTCGTCACGCACTTCAACGCGCTCGACCGCGACTTCTACCTGCGCATCGCCACCGAGCTGCCGCTCAAGCGCCTCATCGTGGGCGGCATGGAGCGCGTGTTCGAGATTGGCCGCCAGTTCCGCAACGAGGGCATGGACCTCACGCACAACCCCGAGTTCACCACGATGGAGGCCTACTGCGCCTATGCCGACCTCGACGGCATGAAGCGGCTCACCGAGGGCCTCTTCAAGGCCATCGCGCGCGAGGTCTGCGGCTGCGAGGAGGGTCACGAGGCCATCACGTACCAGGGCCAGGAGGTCGACATGAGCGGCACGTGGCGCTCGGTGGCCCTCTCCGAGGTGGCTTCGCAGGTCGTGGGCGAGCACGTGGACATGGACACGCCCATCGAGCACCTTCGCGGGCTCTGCGCGGCCCACGGCATCGATGTCGAGGAGGGTTGGGGCGCCGGCAAGCTCCTCTTCGAGCTCTACGACGAGTTGGGCGAGTCCACGCTCGTGAACCCCACCTTTGTGTGCGACTACCCCGAGGAGGTGAGCCCACTTGCCAAGCGCAAGGAGGAGGACCCACGCCTCACCGACCGCTTCGAGCTCGTGATCTGCGGCCATGAGTACGCGAACGCCTTCTCCGAGCTGAACGACCCCGTCGACCAGGCCGGCCGCTTTGCCGAGCAGGTCGCGGCCAAGGGCATGGGTGACGACGAGGCCATGGGCTACGACTACGACTACGTGCGCGCGCTCGAGTACGGCATGCCTCCCGCGGGTGGCATTGGCTACGGCATCGACCGCATGGTCATGCTCTTCTGCGACCAGCCCGCCATCCGTGACGTGCTGCTCTTCCCGCAGATGAAGCCCGAGGTCGTGACCAAGGCCGACATCGCCTCGCAGCTCCCGGAGGCAACGGACAGCGCCGCCTCTGTCGACGCCATTGCCGACGATGCCGAGACGGGCGCCTCCCAGGAGGTCGCGCGCGAGTCGGCGGAGCCTGCGCTCTCGACCGGCCTCACGCGCGACCAGGCGCTCTCCCTGCTTCGGCGCCACAACAAGGACCCCTTCCACATCCAGCACGCCGAGACCCTCGAGGGCCTCATGCGCCATTACGCCGAGAGGTACGACCCCGCCAACGTCGACTTCTGGGGACAGGTGGGCCTTCTCCACGACCTTGACTGGGAGGAGTCCCAAGACCCCGTGCGGCACACGGTGAGGGCGGGCGAGCTCATCGAGGCCGAGGGCGGTACGCCCGAGCTGGTGCATGCCATCCAGACGCACAACTCCGACAACAACCCCGACCTGCCCCAGCCCGAGGCCAGGATGGAGCGCGTGCTCTACGCGGTCGACGAGCTTAGCGGCCTCATCCAGGCAGCCGTCCTCATGCGCCCCAGCAAGTCGGTCATGGACCTCGAGGTCAAGTCGCTCAAGAAGAAGTTCAAGGACAAGCGCTTCGCCGCCGGCTGCAGCCGCGACGTTATCCGCCGTGGTGCCGAGCTCAACGGCATGGAGCTCGACGACCTGTTCGCAAGCATGATCTGCGCCATGCGCGCCATCGCGCCTGACCGTGATAAGTGGCTCGCCGCGCACCTCGAGGATTCCGAGAAGCAATAGCATACGTTTTCGTCCGTGTGTTTGCCCGTCCGTGCGCGTGGGTAAACACACAGCCAAGAAGACGTCGCGGGGCATGCCACCCTATGCGCGGGCCTTCGGGTCCGCGCATTTCGTAGCCCCCCCGCATGGCACTGAGGAGACATCAGCGCATGTTCGAGAAATTCACCGACAGGGCCAGGAAGGTCATGAGCTTGGCCCAGGACGAGGCGAGGAGCCTCGGCCAGATGTACGTGGGCACGGAGCACCTGCTCCTGGCCCTCATCAAGGAGGGGGACGGCGTCGCTGCCAAGGCGCTCGCGAAGCTCGACGTCACATACGACGAGACGCTCGCCACCGTGAAGCAGATCTCCCAGGACGAGACCGAGCCCGTCCCCGGCGGGCACATCCCCTTCACACCGCGCACCAAGCGTGTGCTGGAGGCCGCATACCGCGAGACCATGACCCACGGCCAGACCTACATCGCCACCGAGCACCTGCTCCTGGGCATTGTGTCCGAGGGCAACGGCCGTGCCATGGACGCGCTGCGCGCCATGGGCGTCTCGGGCGACGCGGTGCGCAACGCCGTGAGCGAGCTCGTGTCCAAGAAGGCCGAGGAGGAGGGCCAGTCCGCTGCCGAGGTCCGCATGGACTCCAGCACCTTCATGGGCATGGGGTCTGCCCAGTCCTCCTCGGACGATGGCTCCATGCTTGAGAAGTATGGCCGCAACCTCACCAAGCTCGCCGAGGCGGGCAGGCTCGACCCCGTGCTCGACCGTGACCGCGAGATCGAGCGCGTTATGCAGGTGCTCGCGCGTAGGCAGAAGAACAACCCGCTCATCCTGGGCGACCCAGGCGTTGGCAAGACGGCCGTCGTCGAGGGCCTGGCTCAGCTCATCTCCGCCGGCAACGTGCCCGACATTCTCCGCGGCAAGCAGATCTGGACGCTCGACGTGGCATCGCTCGTGGCAGGCTCCAAGTACCGCGGCGAGTTCGAGGAGCGCATGAAGAAGGTTGTCGCCGAGCTGGAGGACAACCCCAACGACATCCTCTTCATCGACGAGATCCACACCATCATTGGTGCGGGCTCCGCCGAGGGCTCGATCGACGCCGCCTCCATCCTGAAGCCGCCCCTCTCGCGCGGTGAGATCCAGGTCATCGGCGCCACCACGGCCGAGGAGTACCGCAAGCACATCGAGAAGGACTCCGCCTTCGAGCGCAGGTTCCAGCCGGTCAACATCGGCGAGCCCAGCCCCGAGGACACCCTCGAGATCCTGCATGGCCTGCAGAGCCGCTACGAGGAGCACCACCACGTCCGCTATACCGAGGGCGCGCTGAAGGCAGCCGTGACGCTGGCCGACCGCTACATCCAGGACCGCTTCCTGCCCGACAAGGCCATCGACGTCATCGACGAGGCCGGTGCCCGCACGCGCGTCCACAAGACCACGCTGCCCCCCGAGATCGCCCAGGTCGATGCCGAGCTCGCCCGCGTTCGCGACGAGAAGTCCAAGGCTGCCGCTGCCCAGGAGTTCGAGGACGCTGCCCGCCTGCGCGACCAGGAGAAGGAGCTTGTCTCCAAGCGAGACGAGCTTGAGGGCGCCTGGCGCGAGAGACTCGCCCAGAACGTGGTGACCGTGGACGAGGATGACATCGCCGACGTCGTCTCGAGCATCACCGGGGTGCCCGTATCCAACCTCACCGAGGCCGAGGCCTCGAAGCTCCTGCGCTGCGAGGACGTTCTCCACCAGCGCGTCATTGGGCAGGACGAGGCCGTGACCAAGGTTGCGCGTGCCATCCGTCGCAGCCGCTCGCCCTTGAAGGACCCGCGCCGCCCCGGCGGCTCGTTCATCTTCCTGGGCCCCTCGGGCGTGGGCAAGACCGAGCTTGCCAAGGCGCTTGCCGCGTTCCTCTTCGGCTCGGAAGACGCGCTCATCACCTTCGACATGTCCGAGTTCATGGAGAAGCACACCGTCTCCAAGCTCGTCGGCGCGCCTCCGGGATACGTGGGCTATGACGAGGGCGGCGAGCTCACCAAGGCCGTGCGCAGGCGCCCGTACTCGGTCGTGCTCTTCGACGAGATCGAGAAGGCCCACCCTGACGTCTTCAACGTGCTGCTCCAGATTCTCGACGAGGGCAGGCTCACCGACGGCCAGGGTCGTCACGTGGATTTCTCCAACACGGTCATCATCATGACCTCCAACATCGGTGCGCGCGACATCGCGCAGACCACCACGATGGGCTTCTCGGCATCAGGCGCCTCGGGCCTCTCGGACAAGGAGATCACGAGCCGCGTGACCTCCGAGCTCAAGAAGCTCTTCCGCCCCGAGTTCCTGAACCGTGTGGACGAGATCGTGGTCTTCAAGTCGCTCACGGGCGAGCAACTCCGTGGCATCGTGGAACTCATGGTCTCTGACCTGCGCGATCGCCTCATCACCAACGGCATGTCGATCAACCTCAGCGATGCTGCGCGCGACCTTGTCGCCAAGCGTGGCACCGATCCGATCTATGGTGCGCGTCCGCTGCGCCGCGCCATCCAAACGCTCATCGAGGATCCACTCTCGGAGGAGCTCCTGGAGGGCAAGTGGCAGCGTGGCGACATCATTGAGCTGGACGCCGACGGCGACGAGCTTGTGTTCTCCAAGGGCACAGGCGAGATCCCCGCTCCGCGCAAGCACAAGCACATGGAGCTTCCTTCGGCGCACGACCGCTGGTCTGTCGACTCCGGCGCTCACCGGTCGCCGCAGGAGGGAGGGCTTGCCGCGTCTGGCGTATAGGCCCACGGCCCAAGTGCCCCCGCTCGTCATATACTGCTATGAGGTTTGAGATTTCTCCGGCCCGCCTTGTGCGGGCCGGCGTGTCCGAGGAGGCGCCATGGATCCTGCCAAGCTAGACAAGGGGGCCCTCACCACCCAGCAGCGCATCGACGGCGCCATCAAGATGACGGCGCCGGGGACTGCCCTGCGTGTGGCCCTCGACATGATCATTGCCGGCCACCTGGGGGCCCTCATCTGCGTGGGCGACACCGAGAACGTGCTGGCTGCCGGCGATGACGGCTTCGCCATGGACGTCTCGTTCACCGCGAACCGACTCTTCGAGCTCTGCAAGATGGATGGCGCCGTCATTATCGACAAGGACCTCACCAAGATCTTGCGTGCCAACTACCACCTCAACCCGGATCCGTCGCTGCCCGCCACCGAGACGGGCACGCGCCATCGTACGGCAGCGCGCATGAGCCTGCTCACCAAGGCCATGGTCATCTCGGTCTCCGAGCGTCGTTCGGTGGTCAATGTGTACGTGGACGGCTGCGGCTACCAACTTCGTCCCGCCGCCGAGATCATGTCCACCGTGAACCAGCTCACTGCGGCCATGCAGAACACCCGCTCGCAGCTTGACCGCAGCCTCCAGCACCTCACCAGCCTGGAGCTCGACAACTTTGTCACGCTGGGTGACATCACGAACATCTTCTACCTGTTCGAGGTGCTCATGTCGGCGGGCGACGAGCTTGACCGCTGCATCGTCCAGCTGGGCACCTCTGGCCGCATCACCGAGATGCAGCGCGAGGAGTTCCTCGGTGACATGGACGAGGCCTACAACCTCATGATTCGCGACTATGCCAGGGACTCCTCCGAGGAGCATGCCCGTGCCATCCGTAAGCAGTTCCACGAGATGGCCAACCCGCAGCTGCGTTCGCCCAAGGTCGTCGCCCGCATCCTGGGCTACGACGAGGACTACGGCGAGGACACCATCATGACGCCGCTTGGCCTGCGCACCCTCTCGCGCGTCTCGGTGGTGCGCGAGGGCATGGCGGACAAGATCGTGGACGAGTACGGCTCGCTCCAAGAGATTCTCGAGGCGGCCGAGGACGACTCCTCCAAGCTGGGCGAGATTGGCGTCAGGAACCCAGATGCCCTGGCAAACAGCCTGCATCGCATGTGGGGGCAGAGCGAATGAGCGCACCAGAGGCATGCGCCTCGCCCTCCGCTGCCCGCGTGGGCGAGAGTGGCTCAAAGCCAGATGCGGTGGCGATCATCGTTGCGGGTGGCGCGGGCGAGCGCTTTGGAGACCCACGCGGCAAGCAGTTCGTGGACCTCTGCGGGCTGCCGCTCATGTGCTGGCCGCTTCTCGCCTTTGACCACGCGCCCTCGGTTGGCCACATCGTGGTGGTGTGTGCGCCGGACCGTGCGGATACGGTGCGCGACGAGGTCCTTTCTCGCGTGACGCTGCTCACGCCCGTCACGCTGGCGGCCTCTGGGGACACCCGCCAGCAGTCCGTTGCGCACGGGCTGGCGGCCATGCCGCGCGGCTACGGCTTTGTGGCCGTCCACGACGCGGCCCGCCCCCTTATCGAGGCCAAGGTCATCGAGGGCGTCATCGCGTGCGTGCGAGAGGACCCCAAGCTTGCGGGTGCCATCTGCGCCGCGCGCTCGGTGGACACCTTGAAGCTCGTCGAGGACGGCATTGTCATCGCCACGCCGGACCGCTCCTTCTACTGGTCGGCCCAGACGCCGCAGGTCTTTCGCACCCGCGCGCTGACCTCGGCCTACAAGTCCGCCGCGTGGGAGGGCTACCAGGGCACCGACGACGCCTCTCTCGTCGAGCGCCACGGCGGAAAGGTCCGCTGCTTTGACTCTCCGCGCGACAACATCAAGGTCACCGTCCCCGAGGACTTGGCCATCGCTTGCACCGCGCTCGAGCAGCGGCTGCTCATGTAGGGGGTAGGGCATGTTGCGCATTGGGCATGGTCTTGACGTTCACGCCTTCACGGAGGGACGGCCGCTCATCCTAGGCGGCGTCAAACTGCCCAGCGAGCGTGGCCTTGCGGGCCACTCGGACGCAGACGTACTGGCCCACGCCCTCATGGATGCCATCCTGGGTGCCATGCGCGCCGGCGACATCGGCCAGCTCTTCCCCGATACCGACCCCGCCTTCGAGGGCGCGGACTCCATGGCCCTGCTCTCGCGCGTGGCGTCGCTTGCCCGCGAGCAGGGCTTCTCGCTTGTCGATGCAGACTGCACCGTAGCCGCCCAGGCACCAAGGCTCGCGCCCCACCGCGACCGGATGCGGCGGGCCATGGCCCAGGCCATGGGTGTGGACGTGTCACGGGTTGGCGTCAAGGCAACCACCACCGAGCACCTTGGCTTTGTGGGTCGAAAGGAGGGCATTGCCGCCTGGGCCGTGGTCCTTCTCGACAAGGCCGATGCCCCATGGGACTGCGGCGGGTAGGGCCTCCGAAGCCCCACGCGACGCCCAAAGCCTGTGTCTAGGAGCCTCCCCAAGGATTGCCTTGCGGGGTGCTGCTACAATGCCTGTACCTCTGTGCACACACTCCAAGGAGCAAGCCATGCTGATCTACAACACTCAGACGCACCGAAAGCAGGGGCTCGAGCCCATCGAGCCGGGCAAGATTCGCATGTACGTCTGTGGCCCCACGGTCTACGACCAGATTCACATCGGCAATGCGCGCACGTTCCTCTCGTTTGACGTGATTCGCCGCTACCTCGTGTACAGGGGCTACGAGGTCACCTTTGCCCAGAACCTCACCGATGTGGACGACAAGATCATCGGTCGCGCCAACGAGCAGGGTCGCAGCGCCGCCGACGTCGCCGAGGAGTTCTCGGACGCTTTTGTCGAGCAGATGCACCGCTTTGGGATTCTCGACCCCGACATCCGCCCGCGTGCCACGCACGAGATTCAGGCCATGCAGGCCATGATCGAGTCCCTCATCGAGCAGGGCAACGCCTACGTGGCCGACAACGGCGACGTGTACTTCTCGGTGCGCTCGGACAACGCCTACGGCATCCTCTCCGGCCGCGACCTTGACCAGATGCGCGCCGGCGAGCGCGTGGAGGTCAACGACCAGAAGCGCGACCCCTTCGACTTTGCCCTCTGGAAGGCCGCCAAGCCCGGCGAACCCAGCTGGCCAAGCCCCTGGGGCGACGGCCGTCCCGGCTGGCACACCGAGTGCTGCGCCATGATCCATCGCTACCTGGGCACCCCCATCGACATCCACGGCGGTGGAGCAGACCTGGTCTTCCCGCACCACGAGAACGAGACCGCCCAGGCGATGTGCGCCTGGCACGAGCCGCTGGCCAATCTCTGGATGCACACGGGGATGCTGCGCGTGAACGGCGAGAAGATGTCCAAGAGCCTGGGCAACTTCTACACGCTCAAGGAGGTCCTCGACAGGTATCCCGCCGACGCGGTGCGCCTGCTCATGCTGCAGACCCACTACCGCGCTCCGCTCGACTTCTCCTTCGACCGCCTCGAGGGCGCCGTGGGCACCCTCGAACGCCTGCGCACGTGCGAGAAGAACCTGCTCTGGGCCTCCAAGAACGGCTCGGGCGGCGAGGGATGCGACGACGAGCTCCTCTCGGCCGTCCGCGAGGCGCACGAGGAGTTCACGCGCCAGATGGACGACGACTTCAACACCGCCGGTGGCCTGGCGGCGATCTTCTCGCTTGTGACCTCGGCAAACACCTACCTTGCCGACACCGGCACCGCTGCTGGCGGCGAAGCCGCGAGCGCCGCGGCCAACGTCCTTGCCGAGCTCGCGGGCGTCCTTGGCATCACGCTTGCGGCAGAGGAGGACGAGCTTCCCGCTGAGCTTGTGGGCCTTGCCGAGCAGTACGCCGGCTATCGGGGAAGCTCTGCCACCGAGGCCGCCGATGCGCTTATCGCCGCACGTCAGGCAGCCCGCAAGGCGAAGGACTGGGGCAGCGCGGACGGCATCCGCGATGCCATCGCAGGCTTGGGCCTGGTTCTCGAGGACACCGCCGCAGGCTCTCGCCTGCGCAGGGCGTAGGTGATGAGAATGGCACGAGGTGATGCGCGAAGGGGCTCGTCCCGCAGGGGAGCGGGTTCGGCGCAGGCCGGTCGTGGCGGCCAGCACCACGGCCGCAGCCAGCGCTCGGGCTCGCGCCCGGGAAACGGGGCGCCGAGGGGGCGCCAGGGCAGGGGCGGACGCGACCAACGCGACCGGCACGGCCGACGCGACCAGGGTCGCTCTGCGGTGCCTGGCTCAGATGTCATCGAGGGGCGCCGCGCCGTCGCCGAGGCGCTCGACGCGGGGATTCCCATACGCACTGCCTTCGTGCAGGACGGAGCTGGCTCGCCCGATGGCACCGACAAGACGCTTGGCTCTCTGGTGCGCAGGCTCGTCGACGCGGGCGTGGAGTGCGAGCCCGTACCGCGCTCGCGCCTTGACCGGCTCTCGAGCCACGGCGCCCACCAGGGCATCGTCGTGAGGACCAAGCCCTTCTCATACGCAACGATCGAGGACGTCATCGCTGCGGCGGGGGAGGGGGACGCCCTGGTGGTTGTGCTCGACCATGTGACCGACGAGGGCAACTTTGGCGCCATCGTACGCTCTGCGGAGGTCGTGGGCGCTGCCGGCGTGGTTGTGGCAAACGCGCGCGCCGCCACCGTTGGGCCCGGTGCCTACAAGACCTCTGCCGGCGCCGTGCTGCACCTTCCCATCGCGCAGGTTCCCAACCTGGCCCGTGCGATCGACCAGCTCAAGGATGCTGGGTTCTGGGCCTGCGCCGCAACCGAGCACGCCGAGCAGAGCGTGTGGCACGCGCCCGTCTATGGGCGGCTTGCGCTGGTCATGGGCTCTGAGGGGGAGGGCATCTCTCGCCTCGTGCTCGACCACTGCGACTTTGGTGCCAGGCTTCCGCAGCGCGGTCGTGTCGAGTCGCTCAACGTTGCCCAGGCCACGACGGTCATGTGCTACGAGTGGCTCCGCCGCGTGAGCGAGGGGGCGCAGGCGGATGCCTAGTCGCGCCAGTCTCGCGCTGCTCGTGGTCGACGGCTACAACGTGGTTCACGGGACCCCTCGCTATGCCGCGCTCATTGACGAGCATGCGGGTGCCGGTGCCTTGGCCGACGTGGCGCACCTCTCGCGCGACCCCTACGGTCATGACCCCTTCGACCGCGCCCGCGAGGCGCTCGTCTCGGACGTGGCGGCGTATGCGCAGGGCAGCTACGAGCCGGTTGTGGTCTTCGATGCGGCGGGCAACCTCTCGGGCGAGCGACCAAACTGGAGCACGGCTGGGGTTCGCGTGGTCTTCTCGCGCACGGGCGAGTCTGCCGATGCAGTCATAGAGCGCCTGGTCACGGAGGCGCGCCATGCCGGGAGGGTCGTCTTGCTCGTGACATCGGACAACGCCATCCGCTATACCGTGGGCGGCATCCCGGTGACCACGGTCTCAAGCGCGCTTCTCGCGCAGAACATGAGCATCGTGAGCGCGGGGGTGGAGGAGGCCCGCGAGCGCGGGTCCCATACGCACCTGAGCCTGGAGGACAGGCTCGACCCCGAGACCCGGGCGAAGCTCGACAGGCTGCGCGGCCGTAGGTAGCTGGCCGCACGACCGATTCTGGTGCCGCACGTGCCAGATTCGCGCAAACACGCTATCATGTCCTCACCGCCGGTATGGCTCAATGGCAGAGCAACGGTTTTGTAAACCGTGGGTTGTGGGTTCGACTCCCTCTACCGGCTCCAGGATGAGACGCCAGGTCATAGCCACTGCGGCTGTGACCTGGTTTCGTCTTTCGTGGCAAACGGCTTGACTGGCAAGTCTCTGCCGTCGTGCGTACGCATGACGGCTGGTTGCAGATAACTCCCCCTCCTTGAGGGCCCCTCGGGCAGGAAAGCTTGGTTGTGCGTACGCATGACCGGTACATTTTGACAAGGCCGCAGCATCTGCCCAGTTGGCCGAGAAGGCCATGGCAGCAGGTGGGAGTCGTGCGTACGCACGATGGGGACATATTGCCAGGCCCGTGGATCCAACAGGGGAAACGCTACCCCCTTGGCAGAGAACCTCGGTCATGCGTACGCACAATGGCACAAATCCGCCAGGGCATCGGGCTGACACGGCAAGAGGCGCCTGCCCTCCGCGCCTCATCCGGATCCTCGGGCAGGCCCTGGCTCATCAGAGATGCCTCTTTTTGGACTGCGGCGCCCGCCGGTGCGCGCATCCGGGCCCGGACGTGTGCAATGCGGCCCGCATCCGGCAAGCGGTACATGCACTATCTGCGGGTTTCCCTGAATTGTGCGGGAATCGTGGGATAGATACACCCGGCACCGGGGTATGCGTTGACAGGATTTTTTCCTCGTCGTATTATTCACTCCGCTGCAGGGGGTTCGCCCCGTGTGGTGCTTGAAAACGGAATGGGGATGTGGCACAGCGGCAACTGCGGCGGACTGTAAATCCGCTCCCTCTGGGTTCCTTGGTTCGAGTCCAAGCATCCCCACCATGCCCGTGTAGCTCAGTCGGTAGAGCACTTCGTTGGTAACGAAGAGGTCACCGGTTCAAATCCGGTCGCGGGCTCCATTTCAAGTCGTTCGGCACCATGCCGGTGTAGCTCAGCTGGTTAGAGCACGCGGCTCATACCCGCGATGTCACTGGTTCGAATCCAGTCACCGGTACCAGGCTTTTCTGCGGCGCTGCGGCGCCGCTGAGCATAAATGGACGTATTTCTGTACCATGGAATGGCCGGAGAGGTTCGTTCCAAAAGGAGGATTGGCAATGGCCAAGGAGAAGTTCGATCGTTCTAAGCCGCACGTAAACATTGGTACCATTGGTCACGTCGACCACGGCAAGACTACGCTGACCGCGGCCATCACCAAGGTTCTCTCCGAGACCGAGGGCTGCAAGGCCGAGTTCACCGCCTTCGAGAACATCGACAAGGCTCCCGAGGAGCGTCAGCGCGGCATCACCATCTCCGTCGCTCACGTCGAGTATGAGACCTGGGAGCGCCACTACGCTCACGTTGACTGCCCGGGCCACGCTGACTACGTCAAGAACATGATTTCAGGCGCTGCCCAGATGGATGGCGCCATCCTCGTTATCGCTGCTACCGACGGCCCCATGGCTCAGACCCGCGAGCACATCCTGCTCGCCCGTCAGGTTGGCGTCAAGTACATCATCGTCTTCCTGAACAAGTGCGACATGGTCGATGACGAGGAGCTCATCGACCTGGTCGAGATGGAGACCCGCGACCTGCTCTCCGAGTACGGCTTCGACGGTGACAATACCCCAATCATCCGTGGCTCCGCCCTCGGTGCCCTCAACGGCGAGCAGAAGTGGGTCGACTCCATCGTCGAGCTCATGCACACCGTTGACTCCTACATCCCGACGCCTGCTCGTGACAACGAGAAGCCGTTCCTGATGGCCGTCGAGGACGTCATGACCATCTCCGGCCGCGGCACCGTTGCCACTGGCCGTGTCGAGCGCGGTGAGCTCAAGCTCAACGAGCCCGTCGAGATCGTCGGCATCAAGCCGACCCAGTCCTCCGTTGCCACCGGCATCGAGATGTTCCGCAAGACGCTGGACTTCTGCGAGGCTGGCGATAACGTGGGCATCCTGCTCCGTGGCATCAAGCGCGAGGACATCGAGCGCGGCCAGGTTCTCTGCAAGCCCGGCTCGGTTACCCCTCACACCAAGTTCACCGGCGAGATTTACGTTCTCACCAAGGAGGAGGGCGGCCGTCACACCCCGTTCTTCTCTGGCTACCGTCCGCAGTTCTACTTCCGCACCACGGACGTGACCGGCGACATCGCCGAGCTCACCGACAAGGACGGCAACAAGGTCGAGATGGCCATGCCGGGTGACCACGTCACCATCTCCTGCGAGCTCATTCACCCCATCGCCATGGAGGAGGGCCTCCGCTTCGCTATCCGCGAGGGTGGCCACACCGTCGGCGATGGCCGTGTCGCCACGATCGTCGAGTAGCTTCTCCCAGAAGTGACCCCAAGGCCCGGCATCCGTATGGGTGTCGGGCCGTTCTGTTGAGAACGGGACTCGTCTGATACCTTATGGCGGATTCCTCTCAGCCCTCTCGGCCCCCTGGCGTTTCCATCGCATGGATGTTGTATGAGCAATGGCCTGCAAGGCGTTTTGGGTTGACAGGATACGTAAGTTGATGATAACGTACTCCACCGCGCCATCTTCGAGGATGGCCTCGAAGTGACATGGTGTCTCAGGAGGATTCATGCGCACACTTGTTACACTTGCATGCACCGAATGCAAGCGCCGCAACTACACCACGACCAAGAACAAGGCGAACACGCCTGACCGACTTGAGATGAAGAAGTATTGTCCGTGGTGCCGTAAGCACACGCTTCACCGCGAGACCCGCTAAACTGGGTGGGCCCACACACGCCAGTAGTTCAATTGGTAGAGCATCGGTCTCCAAAACCGAGTGTTGAGGGTTCGAGTCCTTCCTGGCGTGCCAGAATTTCCCACCGGCTTTCCCTTCGGGGTTAGCCGGTTTCCATGTAAGGCAAGCCTTTAGGAGTTGTGAGGATGGCGAACAAAGACAGGAACAAGAGGAGCGCCCGCAAGGCACGTGCCCAGAAGCGTGCTGAGCGCGAGGCCGCCCAGGCTGCCTCTGCTGCCTCCAACCCCAAGCAGACAGGGGGCCCGGCAAAGCGGGCCGCTGTCGTTGCCAAGGCTTCCGAGAAGCAGGACAAGCCTGCCAAGGCGAGCAACAAGAAGCCAGGGCTTGGCATGCGCATCAAGAACTATCTCGGTGCCGTACGCACCGAGATGAGGCGCGTGGTGTGGCCCTCGAGGGAAGAGCTGCGCAACTACTCCGTTGCCGTCATCGTCTCCCTCGTGGTCTTCGGCGTTGTGCTCTGGCTTGTCGACACCGGAATCGTGGCCGTGCTCGTCGGCTATACGAGTTTGGGGGCATAAGGCCATGGCTAAGCGCTGGTACGTTATCCATACGTACTCCGGATACGAGAACAAGGTCAAGACCGATCTCGAACACCGCATCGAGACCTATGGCATTGGTGACCAGGTCGTGGACATCCAGATTCCAACGGAGGAAGTCACCGAGGTCAAGGATGGCGGCAAGCGCGAGACCAAGGAGGCCAAGGTCTTCCCGGGCTATGTCCTCGTCCGCATGGAGGTCGACGACAACACCTGGGCGGTCGTGCGCAACACGCCCGGAGTTACGGGCTTTGTCGGTCTCGACGGCAAGCCTACGCCCCTGCGTCGCGATGAGTTCGACAAGATCATGAGGCGTAGCGGCGTCCGCGCGAGCGCTTCCGCTTCGGCGCCCAAGCGCACCTCGACCAACCTCGAGCCCGGCATGTCGGTGCGCGTGCTCTCTGGGCCGCTGGCAGACTTCGACGGGCAGGTCTCCGAGGTCAACGTCGAGTCTGGCAAGGTCAAGGTCATGCTCATGATTTTTGGCCGCGAGACCCCCGTCGAGCTCACACTCGATCAGATTTCGGTTATCAGCTAGGAACTTCTGGCAGGCCCTGTATCGGTGAGGATGGCTTCTCGGGCGCCTGCGTGAAGACAGATTGCAAGCACGCTCTCCAGGAGGATTCATCATGGCCAAGAAAAAGGTCACCCACTTCATTAAGCTCCAGATTCCGGCTGGTGCCGCCAACCCTGCGCCTCCCGTTGGCCCAGCCCTCAGTGCCGCCCAGGTCAACATCATGCAGTTCTGCCAGGCCTTCAACGCTGCCACCAAGGACAAGTCCGGCGACATCATCCCTGTCGAGATTACCGTCTACGAGGATCGCACGTTTGACTTCGTGACCAAGACCCCGCCTGCGGCTCATCTCATCAAGAAGGAGCTTGGCCTCAAGAGCGGCTCCGGCGTACCCCAGCGCGACAAGGTTGGCCAGCTCACCCAGGAGCAGCTCACCAAGATCGCCCAGATCAAGATGCCGGACCTCAACGCCAACGACCTCGAGGCCGCCAAGAAGATCGTCGCCGGCACCGCTCGCTCCATGGGCGTCACCATCGCCGAGGACTAACCCTACCTTTGGCACTACGCGCCCCGTAGGGGGCGCCTCTCAGGACGTGGCGCACCCGCGCCGACTATGTGGGAGGGCATGCGCCCGTTGACCACAGGAGGTATCACATGCCTAAGCACGGAAAGAACTACAAGGCCGCTGTCGCCAAGGTCGAGGCCGGCAAGGTCTACTCGCCCAAGGAGGCCATGACGCTTGCCAAGGAGCTCTCCTCCGCCAAGTTCGACGAGACCGTCGAGGTCGCCGTTCGCCTGGGCGTCGACACCCGAAAGGCCGACCAGAACATCCGCGGCTCCATCTCGCTGCCCAACGGAACCGGCAAGACCGTCCGCGTGGCCGTCTTCGCCGAGGGCGCCAAGGCCGCCGAGGCCGAGGCCGCTGGTGCCGACATCGTCGGCTCCGACGACCTCATCGAGGAGATCCAGAAGGGCAACATCAACTTCGATGCCGTTATCGCCACGCCCAACCTCATGGGCAAGGTCGGCCGCCTCGGCCGCATCCTCGGCCCCCGTGGCCTCATGCCCAACCCCAAGCTTGGCACCGTGACCATGGACGTCGAGAAGATGGTCAAGGAACTCAAGGCTGGCCGCGTCGAGTACCGCGCCGACCGCTACGGCATCTGCCACGTCCCCATGGGCAAGGCGTCCTTCGACGTCAAGGCTCTTGTCGAGAACTACGGTGCCCTCATCACCGAGCTCGTTCGCGTTAAGCCGTCGAGCGCCAAGGGCAAGTACGTCAAGTCCATCACAATCTCCACCACCATGGGCCCTGGCATCAAGGTCGACACCACCAAGACGCGCGACTTCATGGAGGACTAGGCCCCGCGCGCATCCCGGAGTCATAGCCCCGCTCACCTGAGCGGGGCTTTTTGTGAGAATGCCGTGTCGTGAGCGTTTCCCTTGACGGGGCATGCCCCGCGTGCCAGAATACCCACTGCAGGTTTTGCCTGCACCCATACATCGCACGTCCCGCTGCCAAAGACAGCCGGTGCCTACGGGCTCAAAGGGGAAACCCGCCTGCCGAGGTGGTCTCAGCTACGAATCCATGAGGCCCCGTTTGGCTGCGCCAAGCGGGGCCCTCTCATGCGGAGGGCCCGCCGCGTCGGCGGATCGTGCCCGGATACGTGTGAGAAGGAGGTGTTCACATGCCAGCACAGTCCAACATAGACATGCTCGAGAGGGTCAAGGGCTCCATCGAGGCTTCCAAGGGCCTTTTTGTCATCGACTACCGTGGTCTCACCGTCAAGGAGGCCCAGGAGCTCCGTCGCGCCCTGAGCGAGGCCGGCGCGCACATGAAGGTCTACAAGAACAACATCGTGCGCATCGCCCTCAGGGACGTCGAGATGCCCGACATTGACGATATGCTCAAAGGCACCTGCGCCTACGTCTTCTACGAGAAGGATCCTGTCGAGGCCGCCAAGGTCTTGAAGCAGGAGGCCGACAAGCTCAAGAAGATGCAGATCCTGGGTGGCATCGTAGACAGCAAGGCCGTCTCGTCCGAGGAGGCCCTCGCGTACGCCGAGCTCCCGTCCCGCGACGAGCTTCTCGCCAAGCTCGTGTATGTCATCGGTAGCCCGCTCTCGGGTATTGCGCAGGTGTGCGCCGGTCCCGCCAGGGGCCTCGTCACCGCGCTCCAGGCGGTCTCCGAGAAGCAGGCCGCATAGCGCCTGTCTGCACCATCGGCACTTCCAGTACGACAAGACAATCCCGAGGGCACATAAGGTGCCCCGACATGAAGGAGAATTAGCATGGCTGCTACCAAGGAAGAGATCATCGAGGCCATCAAGGAGATGCCCGCCCTCGAGCTTTCCGAGCTCGTCCACGAGCTGGAGGACGTCTTCGGCGTGTCCGCCGCTGCCCCCGTTGCCGTTGCTGCCGCCCCTGCGGCTGGCGCTGCTGCTGCCGAGGAGGAGGAGAAGACCAACTTCGACGTCGAGCTGACCTCCTTCGGCTCCAACAAGATCGCCGTCATCAAGGTCGTCCGCGCCCTCACCAGCCTCGGCCTGAAGGAGGCCAAGGACAAGGTGGAGGCTGCCCCCGCCGTCCTTCTCGAGGGTGCCAAGAAGGAGGACGCCGAGGACGCCAAGAAGCAGCTCGAGGAGGCCGGCGCCACCGTCACCCTGAAGTAGCTTCGGGTCTCACGGACGCATCTCGTGCTCCATCGGGGGTCGGACCACGCGGTCCGGCCCCCTTCTTGTGGGCCGCCTCTCTTGGGGGTGGGCCCGGACATGGACATGGCGGGATTGGGCCATCGTGCGTACGCACAAGTGGGATTATTTGCCACGGGGAGTGCGTTTTCCCTGGTTAAGCTCGAACGTCTGGCAAATGTTGCTGGTTGTG
>NZ_DBHHPX010000025.1:0-22853 GCF_057241865.1 Tractidigestivibacter sp. | reverse complement strand
CGTACGCACAAGGGCCGCTTGCTGCCAAGGCCTTCTCACCCAACTGGGCAAACGCTGGAACCGCGTCAGAAAACCTACATCGTGCGTACGTACGGCCGCGGATTATTGCCAGCCCGGCCACGTGGAGAGGCGAGAATGTCAGAAAACCTACGTTGTGCGTACGCACAAGGGCCGCTTGCTGCCAAGGCCTTCTCACCCAACTGGGCAAACGCCGGGGTCATGTCAGAAAACCTACATCGTGCGTACGCACGACAAGGAATTCTCGCCCAACCGCGTTATGGATTGACGCGATTACCGGGGACAACACGAGCAGCCCATCGCATCCAGGGCTTCCCCACACGGTTCCTCCACACACGTCTCGTGGATTTTGCAGGAAACGCGTGAAAAACAAGAGAATCTAATAGAAAATGCAGGGCAAGTCAAGACTTTTCATTGACGAGAGACGTGCGCTTGGCTAGATTACTAGTTTGCGACAATTGCCGCCTTCCACCCTTTTGAAGGAGGAAAAGCCTGGTGTCTACCGCAAAGACTTCTCTTACTAAACCGCAAGTCACCCGTACGCGCAAGAGCTTTAGCAAAATCCCGTCTGCGATGGAGCTGCCCAACCTCATCTCCGTCCAGAGGGATTCGTTCAAGCACTTCATGACCGACGGTATCGCCGAATCCTTTGCAGAGTTCTCTCCCATCGAAAACGCTGCGGGGACCATGCAGGTGGCCTTTGGTGAGCATCAGTTTGGCGACCCGTCCCACAGCCTGTCCGAGTGCCGCGCCAAGGACCTGTCCTACCAGGCACCCCTCTTCGTGGACGTGCGCTTCATCAACAAGGAGACCGGCGAGATCAAGGAGCAGCTCGTCTTCATGGGCGACTTCCCGCTCATGACCGACCGCGGCACCTTCATCATCAACGGCTCTGAGCGCGTTGTGGTCTCGCAGCTGGTCCGCTCGCCTGGCGTCTACTTTGCCGCCGAGATGGACTCTGGTGTCCTTGTCCACCGCGTCCAGTTCATCCCCGCGCGTGGCGCGTGGCTCGAGTTTGAGGTCGACAAGCGCGGTCACCTCGTGGCCTCCATCGACCGCAAGCGCCGCCAGAGCGCAACGTCGTTCCTGCGTGCCCTGGGCATCGCCGAGACGGACGACGAGATCCTCTCGCTTCTCGGTGATTCCGAGGTCGTGCGCTCGACCATCGAGCGCGACGTCGCCACCACCCGCGAGGACGCCCTCCTCGAGATCTACCGTCGCCAGCGCCCCGGCGAGCCCCCTACCGTGGACTCTGCCCGCTCGCTGCTCGACGGCCTCTACTTCAACCCGCAGCGCTACGACCTTGCCCGCGTTGGTCGCTACAAGGTCAACAAGAAGCTCGAGCTCGACGTTGACGCCAGCGAGCGCGTGATCACCAGCGAGGACATCGTGGCGGCCCTGCGCTACCTCCTGGCCCTCCACGCCGGCGACGACACGAAGCACACCGATGACATCGACCACTTTGGCAACCGTCGCGTGCGCACCGTGGGCGAGCTTGTCCAGAACCAGTTCCGCATTGGCATGAGCCGTATGGAGCGCGTTGTGCGTGAGCGCATGGCCTCCCAGGACGCCGATGACATCACGCCGCAGTCGCTCATCAACATTCGCCCGATCGTGGCCGCCATCAAGGAGTTCTACGGCTCCTCTCAGCTGTCGCAGTTCATGGACCAGTCCAACCCGCTCGCAGGCCTCACGCACAAGCGTCGTCTCTCGGCGCTTGGCCCTGGCGGCCTTGCTGGCCACAAGTCTGGCTCCAGTCGCCGCACCAACGTGCCTACGGCCGTCCGCGACGTTCACAACTCGCACTACTCCCGCATGTGTCCCATCGAGACACCCGAAGGCCCCAACATCGGCCTCATCGGTTCGCTGGCGGTCTATGCGCACGTGAACGACTACGGCTTCATCGAGTCGCCGTACCGCAAGGTCGTCGACGGCAAGGTCACCGACGAGATCGTGTGGATGACCGCCGACGAGGAGGAGAGCCACAACATCGCGCCGGCCAACACCCCCGTTGACCCCAAGACGGGCCGTTTCGTGGTTGTCGACTCCAACGGCAACATCACGGACCCCGATCGCATCATCGCCCGTACGCGCGACTTCGATGGCTCCTTCGGTGCCCCTGCGCAGGTCGAGGTTTCGAGCGTCGACTACATGGATGTCTCGCCTCGCCAGATGCTCTCCGTCGCCGCGAACCTCATCCCGTTCCTCGAGCACGACGATGCCAAGCGTACCCTCATGGGCGCAAACATGCAGCGTCAGGCCGTGCCCCTGATCCGTTCGTACGCCCCGTACGTGGGTACGGGCATGGAGGCTCGTGCAGCCCTGGACTCCGGCGAGGTCGTCCGTGCGGTCCACGCAGGCGTTGTCGACAAGGTCGACGCGGCCCACGTGACCGTCTACTCCGACGAGTACGGTGCCGAGGACTACGAGCTGCCCAAGTACCAGCGGTCCAACCAGAGCACCTGCATCAACCACCGTCCAATCGTGCACGTGGGCGATCGCGTCGAGGCTGGCCAGCCCCTGTCTGACGGCACCTCGATCGACCACTCCGAGCTCGCCCTCGGCGTCAACCTCACCGTGGCCTACATGCCGTGGGAGGGCTACAACTACGAGGACGGCATCATCGTCTCCGACCGCGTGGTGCAGAACGACCTGCTCACCTCGGTCAACATCTCCCGTCACGAGATCGACGCCCGCGACACCAAGCTCGGTCCCGAGGAGATCACCCGCGAGATCCCCAACCAGTCCGAGGAGATGCTCGCGAACCTCGACAATGACGGCATCATCCGCATCGGTGCCGAGGTCGGCCCTGGCGACATCCTGGTAGGCAAGGTCACGCCCAAGGGCGAGACGGCACTCACCGCCGAGGAGCGCCTGCTCCGTGCCATCTTTGGTGCCAAGGCCCACGACGTGCGCGACACCTCGCTCAAGATGCCCCATGGCGCCTACGGTCGCGTCGTCGACGTTGTGCGCTTTAGCCGCGAGGCCGGAGACGACCTCCAGCCCGGCGTGAACGAGCTCGTACGCGTCTTTGTCGCCCAGCGCCGCAAGATCCAGCAGGGCGATAAGATCTCTGGCCGTCACGGCAACAAGGGCGTTGTGTGCAAGGTGCTGCCCATCGAGGATATGCCCTACATGGCCGATGGCACCCCCATCGACGTTCTCCTCGATCCGCTGGGCGTCCCGTCCCGCATGAACGTGGGGCAGCTCCTCGAGTGCCACCTTGGCTGGGGCGCCACCCACGGCTGGGATGACACCACGGCAGACTCCAAGACCTACGTGCCCGGCCCCATTCCCGTGGCTACGCCCGTCTTTGACGGCGCGACCGACAAGGAGGTCTCTGAGATCATCCGCCGCACCAACGTGAACCTCATGAACAAGGCCATGCTGGAGTACGGCAAGCACATGGACGCCGACTTCGTGCCACAGCTCAACGACCGTGGCAAGACCACGCTCTACGACGGCCGCACGGGCGAGGCGTTCAAGAGCCCCATCACCGTGGGCACCTCTTACATCCTGAAGCTCGGCCACATGGTCGACGACAAGATCCATGCGCGTTCGACCGGCCCCTACAGCCTCGTCACGCAGCAGCCCCTGGGCGGCAAGGCCCAGTTCGGCGGCCAGCGCTTCGGCGAGATGGAGGTTTGGGCCCTCTATGCCTACGGTGCGGCCAACGTCCTGCAGGAGATCCTCACGGTCAAGTCCGACGATACCAACGGCCGCGTCAAGACCTACGAGGCCATCGTCAAGGGTGAGAACGTGCCGTCCGCAGGCATCCCCGAGTCCTTCAAGGTCCTCGTCAAGGAGATGCGCTCGCTCGCGCTCGACATCGAGCCCATCTCCTACAGAAGGAAGGCCGAGCCCAAGGCCGAGGAGAAGCCCGCAGCCAAGGAGAACCCCGTCGACGTCTTCGCCAACATCAACACCACCGATGACCTCGTCAATGGCCTTGCCCGCGACCTCGGCGAGTCCGATGACCTCGTCGGCGACGCCAACAGCGATAAGGAGTAGCGACTGTGGCAGAATTCGATACCACCGACTTCGACGCTATCAAGATCTCGCTTGCCTCTGCAGATCAGATTCGCAGCTGGTCGCACGGCGAGGTCAAGAAGCCCGAGACCATCAACTACCGCACGCTCAAGCCCGAGAAGGACGGCCTGTTCTGCGAGAAGATCTTTGGTCCCGTGAAGGACTGGGAGTGCGCCTGCGGCAAGTACAAGGGCATCCGCTTCAAGGGCATCGTCTGCGAGCGCTGCGGCGTCGAGGTGACCACTGCCAAGGTGCGCCGCGAGCGTATGGGCCACATCGAGCTTGCTGCGCCCGTGAGCCACATCTGGTACTTCAAGAGCCCTGCGAGCTTCCCCATGTCCCGCCTGCTCGACATGAAGAGCAAGGATCTGGAGAAGGTCCTCTACTTCGCGAGCTACGTGATCACCGACGTCGACACCGAGGCCCGCGAGGCCGATGCCGATGACCTCAGGGAGGAGCTGGCTGCAGACCTCGAGGAGCTCGACGCCGAGCGTGACGACCAGATCGGGCGCCTGAAGGAGCAGGGCCGGGCCTCCGGTGACGAGTTCGACGACGTCGAGCCCATCTCCGCGGACGAGGTCCGCGCCGGCATCGCCGACCTCGAGGAGGAGTACGAGGAGGAGAAGGCGCTCCGCCGCGAGGCCTACGAGCAGTTCATGCAGCTCGAGAAGCGCCAGCTCATCTCCGACGAGGCGCTCTTCTCCGAGCTCAAGCGCCACTACGGCATCTACTTCAAGGGTGGCATGGGCGCCGAGGCCGTCCGCGAGCTGCTTCGCGGCATCGACCTCGAGAAGGAGGCCAAGGAGCTCCGTGCCATCATCGCCTCCGACGAGTCCCAGAAGCAGAAGCGCGAGAAGGCAATCAAGCGCCTCGAGATCGTTGACGCCTTCCTTAAGGGCGGCAACGACCCCTCCAACATGGTCCTCGACGTCATCCCCGTGATTCCGCCCGACCTGCGCCCCATGGTGCAGCTCGACGGCGGCCGCTTTGCTGCGTCCGACCTGAACGACCTCTACCGTCGCGTGATCAACCGCAACAACCGCCTCAAGCGCCTGCTCGACCTCGACGCTCCCGCGATCATCGTGAACAACGAGAAGCGCATGCTCCAGGAGTCCGTCGACGCCCTCTTCGACAACGGCCGTCGCGGCCGCCCCGTCACCGGTCGTGGCGGACGCCCGCTCAAGTCGCTTGCCGAGGCCCTGAAGGGCAAGCAGGGTCGCTTCCGCCAGAACCTCCTGGGCAAGCGTGTCGACTACTCTGGCCGTTCGGTCATCGTCGTCGACCCGCACCTGAAGCTGCACCAGTGCGGCCTGCCCTCGGCCATGGCGCTCGAGCTCTTCAAGCCCTTCGTGATGCGCCGCCTGGTCGAGCTTGGCAAGGTCGAGAACATCAAGGGTGCCAAGCGCGCCATCGACCGCGGCATGCCTGCCGTCTGGGACGTGCTCGACGAGGTCATCCAGGATCGTCTCGTGCTTCTCAACCGTGCCCCCACGCTGCACCGCCTGTCCATCCAGGCATTCGAGCCCGTCCTTGTCGAGGGCAAGGCAATCCACCTGCACCCGCTGGTGTGCGCTCCCTTCAACGCCGACTTTGACGGCGACCAGATGTCGGTCCACGTGCCCCTCTCCACGCAGGCGCAGACCGAAGCCCGCGTGCTCATGCTCTCTACCAACAACCTGAGAAAGCCCGCCTCTGGCGAGGTCGTCACCGTGCCGTCGCAGGACATGGTCTTTGGCACCTACTTCCTCACCACTGCCAAGGACGGTGCCGAGGGCGAGGGCCGCGTCTTCGCCGACTTCGATGACGCCATTCTCGCCTTCCACAACCGCGACAACCTGGACATCCAGGCCAGCATCAAGGTTCGCGTGGGGGCCCAGGACGCCAACGTGGTCGAGAACGGCCGCAGGATCTTCCGCACCTATGACAGGTGGAACAGCCCCGTGGACTACGACGTCACCGATCGTTCGATGCGCATCGAGACCACCATTGGCCGCGTCATCTTCAACACGCGCTGCCTGCCTGCGGATTACCCCTTCATCAACTACAAGATGAGCAAGGGCGACATCGAGAATCTCGTGAACGACGCCTGCGACCGTTACAGCACGGCCGATGTCGAGCCCATCCTTGACGCCATCAAGGAGACCGGCTTCCACTACGCCACCATGGCCGGCCTTACCGTCTCGGTGTGGGATGCCGTCATTCCTCCCGAGAAGCAGGAGATGCTTGACGAGGCCCAGGGCAAGGTCGACGAGATCAACGAGTACTACGAGGACGGCTTCCTCTCCGAGAGGGAGCGCCACGTCGAGGTCGTTAACGCGTGGACCGAGTGCACCAACGAGCTTGGCTCCAAGATGCTCGAGGGCTTCGCCGAGGACAACCCCATCTACATGATGGCCGACTCCGGTGCCCGTGGTTCCAAGACGCAGCTTCGTCAGCTCGCCGGCATGCGAGGCCTCATGGCCGATATGTCCGGCGACACCATCGACCTGCCCATCAAGGCAAACTTCCGCGAGGGCCTGCTCCCGCTCGAGTACTTCATCTCAACCTATGGCGCCCGTAAGGGCCTCGTGGACACGGCTTCCCACACGTCCGACTCCGGCTACCTCACGCGCCGCCTGGTCGACGTGGCCCAGGACGTCATTGTCCGCGAGGAGGACTGTGGCACCGACGAGGCCGTCACCTACCCGCTGATCAAGCCGGGCGAGAACGACGTGGACGGTGACCTGATCGGCCGCTGTGCGCTCAACGACATTGTCGACCCCGCCACCGGTGAGGTCCTCATCCCGCGCGACGGCTACATCGAGTCCAAGGACGACCTCAAGATGCTCGTTGCCCACGGGCTCAAGAAGGTCCAGCTGAGGGCGCTGCTCACCTGCAAGTCCAAGTACGGCGTCTGCCAGAAGTGCTACGGCTGGGACCTCTCGACCCGTCGTCCCGTCAACATCGGCACCGCCGTCGGCATCATTGCCGCGCAGTCCATCGGTGAGCCGGGCACCCAGCTTACGATGCGTACAATCCACTCCGGTGGCGTCGCTGGCGCTGACGACATCACGCAGGGCCTCCCCACGGTCGCCCGCATGTTCGACGTCGTCGGCAACGTCAACGAGAAGATCCTCGGCCGCGAGGCAGATCTCGCTCCCATCTCCGGCACCCTGCTCATCACGCCTGAGCAGACCGAGTACCTCATCCGCATCGTCGACTCCGATGACAACTCCCGCATCCTCGAGGAGTGGCGCATTCCCGCGTCCGCACGCTTCATGCCGGGCATGGAGGACGGTGCCGAGGTTCGTGCCGGCGACCAGATCACCCGCGGCTTCGTGAACTTCCGCAAGCTGCGCAAGCTCACCGACATCGAGTCGACGATGCACACCTTCGTCGCCTCCGTCAAGGATGTCTACACCTCCCAGGGCGTTGACCTCAACGACAAGCACATCGAGGTCATCGCTCGCCAGATGCTGCGTCGTGTCCAGGTGACCAACCCCGGTGACTCCCAGTACCTGCTTGGCCAGTACGTTGACCGCTACGTCTTTGCTGACACGGTGCGCAACGTTGCCCTGGCTGGTGGCACTCCGCCCGAGGCGGAGCCCGTCATCCTCGGCACGCTCAAGGTTGCGAGCTCCATCGACTCCTGGCTCTCCAGCGCGTCGTTCATCCGCACCGCTGGCGTGCTCACCGACTCCTCCATTGCCGGCGACATGGACCACCTGCTTGACCTCAAGTCCAACGTCATCGTGGGCAAGCAGATCCCTGCCGGTACCGGCCTCTCCGCATACCGGGGCGTCGAGCTCACCTACCACGGCACCAAGATCGACGGTCCCACCTCCCCGCAGGCGCAGAGCCTGCCCGAGTGGGCGCCCGACGAGCTCAAAGACATCGAGGAGAAGCTTCCCAAGCAGCTTGACTGGGTGGGTGACGACTACGGCTACGGTGGGGTCTACTCGAAGAACGGTCGCACGCTCTCCAGCGAGGACGCAAAGCTCTACCTCTTCGACGACCTTGGCGTCTCGCAGCGCTGGACCAACAAGTTCAGCGAGGTGGGCATCGAGACCGTGGGTGACCTTATCGGCAAGACCGAGGATGACCTGCTGCGCATTGACGGCATTGGCGCCAAGGCAATCGAGGAGCTCCGCGACGGCCTCGAGGCGCGCAACCTGCTCTACATCCTCGAGCCGGATGATGACGAGGCGGATTCCGAGGACCTCTCGCAGCTCCTCAACATGGTCTTCTCGCCCGATTCCGACCCCGACATCATGCTGGGCACCGCGGCTCCCGCCAAGCACCACTACGACGACGAGCTTATCGGCGGCTCCTCCGACGCGCAGGCCAACGACTCCGATGTCATCAACGAGGACCTGGGCTCTCTCGACGACCTGCTCTCCCAGGTAGTCAAGCAGGAAAGCTCCTCTGACGACAGCGACGAGGACGACGAGTAGCTCACGCACGGACTCATGCAGCGCGCGGGCGCTCCGACGGAACTGCTGGGCCCCGGCTTTGCGCCGGGGCCCTTTCTCGTAGGCACTGGTCGGTGCGGGCGGCAGGTGGGTGCCCGAGCGGGTACCATGACCTGGATGGAATGTTGGCTCTATTCTCGCCGCCTTGACGATGGGGAGGACCTATGGATCAGACGTGCTCGAGGGACCTTCTCGACGAGTACCTCTCTAACGATGACGTGGTCTATGACGCCACGCAAATTTTTGATGCGCTTTCGGACCTGACCCGCTTTCGCATCCTGGGCGCGCTTTCGCTTGGCGAGAAGAGCGTCTCTGACCTTGAGGAGATATGTGCCGTTTCGCAGTCGGCAATCTCGCACCAGCTGCGGCTGCTGCGCGATCGTGGCCTGGTGACTGCCCGCCGCGTCGGGCACCGGGTGATCTACTCGCTTGCCGACGAGCACGTGACAGCGCTCATCTCGGTTGGCCTTCAGCACGCGGCGGAGCCCGTGCGGGCGAGCGAGGAGTAGGGCATCGGCGCCCGTGCCGCTATGGCGCCGGTGACAAGCCGTCCGTCGCGGTGCCGGTGACAAGCCGCGGGGAATCGCCGTTTAGCCTGGCCTAGACGTTCGGGATTTGCGGCCACCGCCGCCAATGGCGGCCGCAGAGGCCTTCTTGCGGTAGGAGAGTGAAAAAACTCGCCCTACGGCGTCAGGGGCCGATGGCCGGGCGATCCCACCGTAAGTCGCGCCCCAAAGACCCACGGGTCAATCTCGCGTGGGTTGACCCTTCCCAGGCGCCATGGTATTGTGTATATGAACACGTGCTCATGTGTTCACTATAATTGGTAATGGGCTGCGGGCGAGAGGCGAAGGTCGATGCGAGAAGGCCGCTGCACGCCGATAGGTGCGTGCCGGCCTGCAAGCGGTGGGCGCCTCGGTCTCGCAGAACAACGGGCCAGGACCGGACGACGGAGGGTCTCATGTCTTGCTCATGCTGCCATCACCACGACGATGATGACGAGAAGAAGGCACCCCGCACGCTGGGTGAAGCAGAGGCCGAGAGGGAAGGGGCAGCCGAAGCGGATGACGGGGACGAAGGCGACGAGGACCCGGCGGTCCTCAAGCGTCACATCATCGTTGCCGCAGGCCTTCTCCTCGCTGCGCTCGTCATCCAGCACGCGACCAACCCCCCGCTTTGGGCGCAGCTCCTGCTCTACCTGCCATCCTACGTGGTTGCGGGAGGCAGCGTGGTTGCAGAGGCAGCGGAATCCATCGCCCATGGGCACCCCTTTGACGAGGACTTCCTGATGTCGGTCGCCACGATTGGCGCCCTGCTCATCGGCTTTGTCCCAGGCGGAGAGCCCCAGTTTGCCGAGGCCGTCTTCGTCATGCTCTTCTTCCAGGTGGGCGAGCTCTTTGAGGGCATCGCCGAGGGCAACTCCCAGCGCTCGATCAAGGAGCTTCTGGACATCCGCCCGGATGTCGCAAACGTGGAGCGTGGCGGGGAAGTGGCGGCGGTCGATCCGGCAACCGTGCAGACGGGGGAGACCATCCTCGTGCGCCCCGGCGAGAAGGTTCCCCTCGACGGCACTGTCATCGAGGGCAGCTCGACTCTCGACACGCGCGCCATCACCGGCGAGTCTGTCCCACGCTCTGTCGCTGTTGGCGGGGACGCGTTCTCTGGCTGCGTGAACCTCTCGGGAGTCCTTCGCCTGCGCGTGACCAAGCCTTTTAGCGAGTCCACGGCCAGCAAGATCATCGACCTGGTCAAGAATGCGGGTACCAACAAGTCACACTCCGAGAAGTTCATCAAGCGTTTCGCCCGGGCCTATACGCCTATCGTGGTCTACCTGGCAATTGCCGTGGCCGTTGTTCCCCCTCTCGTCTCGGGCGACTTTGTGGGCAGCTTTGCCACATGGCTCTTGCGCGCACTCACCTTCCTGATCGTCTCGTGCCCCTGCGCGCTGGTCCTCGCGGTGCCCCTCACGTTCTTTGGGGGCATCGGTGGCGCCTCCAAGCAGGGCATCCTGGTGAAGGGCTCCAACTACCTCGAGACCTTGGCCAAAGTCCAGACCGTGGTCTTCGACAAGACCGGCACCCTTACCAAGGGCGTCTTCAAGGTCACCACGGTCCACCCGTCCAGCCTGAGCGAGGAGCAGGTCCTCCACCTTGCTGCCCATGTCGAGCGCAACTCGACCCACCCCATCGCCTCGGCGCTCCGTGACGCCTATCCGAGCGACCACGATGGCTGCACCGTGACAGACGTCACCGAGGAGGCCGGACGCGGCGTGCTCGCAACCGTGAACGGGCATCGCGTGGCCGTTGGCAACAATCGCCTGATGGACGAGGTGGATGCCGCATGGGAGGGGTGCCACACCGCTGGCGGCACCGTCGTGCACGTGGCCATAGACGGCGAGTACGTCGGCCATGTCCACATCTCCGACGAGGTCAAGGACGACGCGCGGGAGGCGGTCGCAAGCATCAAGGCCGAGGGGGTCGGCCGCTGCGTGATGCTCACAGGGGACCGCGAGGATGCCGCTGCCGCGGTTGCCCGCGGGCTCGCGCTCGACGAGTACTACGCCGAGCTTCTCCCGGCTGGCAAGGTCGAGCAGGTCGAGCGCCTTCTTGGGGAGCGCGAGGGCAAGGCGACCCTCGCCTTTGTGGGAGACGGCATCAACGATGCGCCGGTTCTCGCCCGGGCCGACGTGGGCATCGCCATGGGCGCCATGGGGTCTGACGCCGCAATCGAGGCGGCCGACGTCGTCCTCATGGACGACAGGCCCTCGAAGATTGCCGTGGCCATCCGCATCGCTCGCCGCACGCTTCGCATTGCGCACGAGAACATCGTCTTTGCCATTGCGGTCAAGGTCGCCATTCTCTGCCTGGCGGTGGTGGGGCTCGCGCCCATGTGGCTCGCCGTCTTTGGCGACGTGGGGGTCATGGTGCTCTGCGTCCTCAACGCAATGCGCGCGCTGCGGTAGTCGGGGCAGGCCCGCGCGGCATGCCGCTTGCCTTTCTCTCTCGGCCGCGCCAGGGGATTCGGTGGACGGCGGTCAGGCGGCCTGTCGCGAACGATAGAATCTAGTGCATGAATGCCGGGGACCTCCCGGTGCGGGCTGACAAGGAGGAGCGCAATGAAGCTGCTGCGCGCAATGCGAGAGCCACTGAAGTACGTCCAGGGGAAGGGCGCCCTGCTCAAGTTCAAAGACGAGATGGGCTACATGGGCAAGCGCTGGCTCTTCGTCTGTTCGAGGAGCGGCTACAGGGCCTGTTATGACCAGATTGAGCAGAGCTTTGGCGACGCGGATGACTTCCGTCGCTACGAGGTCTTCGGTGGCATCTCGAGCAAGGGCGAGATAGCCAAGATGCAGGCCATAGTCGAGCAGGACGGCATCGATGCCGTTGTCGCCGTCGGCGGCGGCTCCGCTGTCGACACGGCCAAGGCAACGGCGTTCTACACCGGCAAGCATGTGGTCATCATCCCGACCGTCGCCGCAACCGACGCGCCCTGCACGGGCCTCTCGGTCATCTACAACGACGACGGCAGCTTCGACAAGTACCTCTTCTACCCCACGAACCCCGATGCGGTCATGGTCGACTCCCAGGTCATAGCGGACGCTCCCGTCCGCTTCCTCGTGGCGGGCATGGGCGACGCCCTTGGCACGTACTTCGAGGGTCGCGCCTCGCTGCGCACCGAGTCGCCGAGCCTGGAGGGCACGGGCATCACGCGCGCCGGCATGGCGCTGGCCAAGCTTTGCTACCAGACGCTTCGCGACTATGGCACCCAGGCGCTTGCCGCATGCGAGAAGCACGTGGTGACGCCTGCCCTCGACGCAATCATCGAGGCGAACGTCTACCTGTCCGGCGTTGGCGCGGACAACGTCAACTGCGCGGCGGCCCACTCGTTCTACAACGGGCTCACCTCTCTCGGCGGCCATAGCGCGCCACACGGCAGCTGCGTCGCGTTCGGAACGCTGGTGCAGCTTACGCTTGAGGGGGCCACTGAGGAGGAGTTCCTCGACGTGCAGGAGTTCTGCCTCGAAGTGGGGCTTCCCGTCACGCTCTTTGAGCTTGGCATCACGACGGATGACGAGATCCGCACCATCGCAAAGAATGCCTGCGTCCCGGGCGAGACGATCCACAACCTCGCCGGCGACGTCACCCCGGATGAGCTCTACGCGGCCATCGTGGCGACCGACGCCATCGGTCGCTCGGCTCTGGGCTTGGACGACGAGGACGAAGGGTAGCCCTTCTCGCAAGCCCTGTGGGGTGCGACAGGCAAAGCCAAACGGCGGGAGCGTTGCGAAGGCGACGCCCCCGCCGTTCTTTGTTTGCGCCCTTTGCGTGTGCGTCACATGGAGAAGAGATACGCCCGGTACCGTGGCTTTTTGACAACTGCGGTGAGCGCGCGTAACGTATCTCCTCGCGCCAATCCAGGGGTGACGGTGCTGCGCTGCCCTTAAGATTCGTGTACACGCACGTAGATAGGTATAGAAGGAGAGAACTTTGCCTACCATCAACCAGCTCGTCCGCAACGGCCGCGTGAGCGCCAAGGCCAAGTCCAAGAACGCCGCGCTCCAGCACAACCCCCAGAAGCGCGGAGTCTGCACCCGCGTCTTCACCACTACGCCCAAGAAGCCCAACTCCGCCCTCCGCAAGGTCGCCCGCGTGCGCCTCGTGAACGGCATCGAGGTCACCGCCTACATCCCTGGCGAGGGCCACAACCTCCAGGAGCACTCCATCGTGCTCGTCCGTGGCGGCCGCGTGCGTGACCTCCCCGGTGTTCGCTACAAGATCGTCCGTGGCGCCTATGACTGCGCTGCCGTCCAGAACCGCAAGAAGGCCCGTTCCCGCTACGGTGCCAAGCGTGGCAAGTAAGCCACCACAAGCAACGCAAGCAAACCGTTCTAGGGAGATACAAACATGCCGCGTCGTGCAGCAGCAGTGCGTCGTGAGGTCCAGCCTGACGCCGTCTACAACAACCGTCTCGTGACCCAGCTCATCAACAAGGTCCTTCTCGATGGCAAGAGGGCCACCGCCGAGCGTATCGTCTACAGCGCCTTCGACATGGTTGCCGAGAAGACCGGCGAGGACCCCCTCTCCGTCTTCAAGAAGGCCATGGACAACATCCGTCCCACGCTTGAGGTCAAGCCCAAGCGTGTCGGTGGCGCCACCTACCAGGTGCCCATGGAGGTCAACTCCCGTCGCGCAACCACCCTGGCCATCCGCTGGCTCGTGAACTTCTCGCGCGCACGCAAGGAGAAGACCATGGCCGAGCGCCTCTCCAACGAGATCATGGACGCCGCCAACGGCGTGGGCGCCTCCGTCAAGCGCCGCGAGGACCTCTACAAGATGGCCGAGGCCAACCGCGCGTTCTCTCACTACCGCTTCTAGTCCGGGGGCAGCAGCATATGGCAAAGATGAAGTACAGGCTCGAAGACCTGCGAAACATCGGCATCATGGCCCACATCGATGCCGGCAAGACCACTACCACCGAGCGCATCCTCTACTACACCGGCAAGACCCACAAGATCGGCGAGGTCCACGACGGTGCAGCCACGATGGACTGGATGCCGCAGGAGCAAGAGCGTGGCGTGACCATCACCTCTGCGGCCACCACGTGCTTCTGGAAGGACCACGTCATCCAGATCATCGACACCCCGGGCCACGTGGACTTCACGGCCGAGGTCGAGCGCTGCCTGCGCGTCCTCGACGGTGCCGTCGCCGTGTTCGACGCCGTTGCCGGCGTCCAGCCCCAGTCCGAGACCGTGTGGCGTCAGGCGGCCAAGTACAACGTCCCCCGCATCGCCTTCATCAACAAGTTCGACCGCGTTGGCGCCGACTTCTTCCACGCCATCGACACCATGAAGGAGCGCCTCTCCGCCCCCGCCGTGGCCGCACAGATCCCCATGGGCTCCGAGTCCAACTTCTGGGGTCTTGTCGACCTGGTCACGATGACCGCGTGGGACTTCAAGGAGGACGCCAAGGGCATGATCTATCCGGAGCCCATGGACGCCATCCCTGACGAGTTCGTTGACCTTGCCCAGGAGAAGCGCGAGGAGCTGCTCGACGCTGCGTCGAACTTCTCCGACGAGCTCATGGAGGCCGTCCTTGAGGAAGGGGACGTCCCTGTCGACCTTCTCAAGGCTGCAATCCGCAAGGGCGTCATCGCCAACGAGCTCAACCCCGTCTTCGTGGGCTCTGCCTACAAGAACAAGGGCATCCAGGAGCTCCTCGACGCCGTCGTGGACTACCTGCCCAGCCCGCTGGACGTTCCCGAGATTGATGGCAAGAACCTCAAGGGCGAGCCCGAGGCCCGCCACGCGGACCCCAAGGAGCCCTTCTCGGCCCTCGCCTTCAAGATCATGACCGACCCATACGTGGGCAAGCTCACCTACATCCGCGTGTACTCTGGCCAGGCGGAGGCAGGCTCCTACGTCTACAACTCCGTCAAGGACTCCAAGGAGCGCCTTGGCCGCATCCTCGAGATGAACGCCAACGACCGCGTCGACCGCGAGGAGTGCTCCGCCGGCGACATCGTCGCGTGCGTCGGCCTCAAGAACACCCAGACCGGTGACACCCTCTGCGACGAGCGCAAGCCCGTCATCCTCGAGTCCATCAAGTTCGCCGACCCCGTCATCGACGTTGCCGTCGAGCCCAAGACCAAGGCCGAGCAGGAGAAGATGTCCGTTGGCCTCGCCAAGCTGGCCGAGGAGGACCCGACCTTCCGGGTCCACACCGACCAGGAGACCGGCCAGACCATCATCGCCGGCATGGGCGAGCTGCACCTCGAGATCATCGTCGACCGCCTGCGCCGCGAGTTCAAGGTCGACTGCAACGTGGGCAAGCCCCAGGTTGCCTACCGCGAGACCGCCGGTCACGCCGTGAGCCACGCTGAGGGCAAGTTTGTCCGCCAGTCCGGTGGCCGCGGCCAGTATGGTCACGCGGTCATCGACATGGAGCCCAACGAGGAGGGCAAGGGCTACGAGTTCGTCAACGCCATCGTCGGCGGCGTCGTGCCCAAGGAGTACATCCCCTCGATCGACAAGGGCATCCAGGAGGCCCTGGATAGCGGCGTCATCGCCGGCTACCCTGTGGTCGACATCAAGGTGACCCTCGTCGACGGCTCCTACCACGAGGTCGACTCCTCCGAGGCCGCCTTCAAGATCGCCGGCTCCATGGCAATCAAGGACGCCCTCAGGAAGTCCGACCCCGTCCTTCTCGAGCCCATCGAGGAGGTCGAGGTTGAGACCCCCGAGCAGTACATGGGCGATGTCATGGGCAACCTGTCCTCCCGCCGCGGCAAGATCGAGGGCATGGATGACCGCAAGGACACCAAGGTCATTCGCGCCAAGGTGCCCCTGGGCGAGATGTTTGGCTACGCTACCGACCTCCGCTCTCAGACGCAGGGTCGCGCGAGCTACACCATGCAGTTCAGCGCTTACGAGCCCGTTCCGAAGGCCGTTCGCGACGAGATCGTCGCCAAGGCCGGCGGCACCGCTTCCTAGTTAACGACCACGAGCGATAGCTCACTTACGGAGGTTTACAGTGTCAAGCCAGAAGATCAGGATCCGCCTCAAGGGCTACGATCACGAGGTCGTCGACCAGTCCTCGAGGCTCATCGTCGACACCGCGCAGAAGACGGGTGCCCGCGTGTCCGGCCCCATCCCCCTGCCCACCGAGCGCAACCTCTACACGGTCATCCGCTCGCCCCACAAGGACAAGGACTCCCGCGAGCAGTTCGAGATGCTCACCCACAAGCGTCTCATCGACATCCTCGACCCCAGCAGCTCCACCGTCGACTCGCTCATGCGCCTCGACCTTCCTGCGGGCGTTGACATCGAGATCAAGCTCTAGCCCTGCGGCTTTATCGCAGGCGATGGCCCCGTCTCCGGCTGGAGGCGGGGCACTTTCTCAACCCGTGATCTCTCGACGGTTGGGTGGGGCTGGCCGTCCGGGACTTGCGGGGCGGGCGCCAACCCGCGGAATCCCGGCGGTTGGGCGCGGCCAAGCGTCCGCGACTTCCGTTGCCGCAGGTTAAGCGGCGAGAAGTCACGAGAGGGGCCGGCCGCACGGGTGGCCCCGGCAGCGACTCTCGGTCGTGCGTACGCACGAGCCGCACTCGCTGCCACGGGCCTCTCGCCCAACTGGGCAAGCGCCGCCCGCCTGTCAAAGCCAACGGGTCGTGCGCACGCACCACCCGAGTTTCCCGCCAGCAGGGGCGGGCCTGCGGCGCGGCTGCGGCCTCGCGTTCCCGCCCCCCTGCCGGGGGCCCTGTCGCTATCATCTTGCTTATCCGAGACCCCATCGGTCAATCTTGACGCGATTGGGGGTCGCCCCCTTTGGGGACTGAGCCAGAGCCGAGGATGCCATGGGCGACTGTGACCGCACGAACGATGGAGCCAAAAGTGCGTCGGCCGGGCCCGCGGGCCCCCGGCCCCGGCGGGGGCGGCTGCGCACGGCCCTCCTCGTCGTCGCCCTCGCCTTTCCCGCCCTGCTGGTGGGCGGCTGCGTGTACTCGTGCGCCTTCGTCCCGGACTCCCCGGCCGACATGCCCATTTCCATGGGCGCGAGGACTGAGGTGACGTTCGGGGCCGCCACGACTGTGCCGGACGATACGGAATGGTACGACACGGTCGCCGAGGCGGAGTCCGCAGACACGGAGGGCGGCCCCGCAATCGAGGTGGTCGAGGACTTCCCCGATGCGGGCGAGGCGCTCGTGGTGCAGCCCACGGGCTCGCCGAGCTGCCCGGCCGTCCGCATGGTCACGTACGCCTCCGAGGGCGGGCGCTACGCCGTCACCGGCTACTGGGGCGCGAGCACGGCGAGGCCCGGGGCCAGGGACATCCTGATCGAGCCCCTGTACGACTACACGACGGCCGAGGTCGTGGCGGAGTCCCTGGTGAGCTGCCTCGCCGCCGGGTCGCCCTGCGCGTTCGGCGTGTCGGTCGACCCGGCCGTGCGCGACCTCACCGTCGGGGGCGCCTCCCCCACGTGGGTGCGCGAGGTCGGCTACGACGGCGGGACCTGCTACGTCTGGTGCTACGACGGCATGGACGTGCCGGCGCTCTTCTCCGCCGCCGGCGTGGACCCCTCCGGCTTCACGCTCCGCCAGGTCATAGACGGCCTGGGCGTGCGCGTGGGCGACGAGGCGCCGTACTAGCAAGACCCTGCACTGGGCTCTAGGGGCTTGGCCTGTCGTCTCCCCCTGGCGGGAGGCGTTTCCCGGCGCAGGATGGCGGGCTCTTGGGCGAGCGTGTGTGACGGTCGGGAGGGCCAATGACAAAGACGAGCGAGCTCGTGTGGTACAGGGTGGCCAGGGTCGCCTGTCTCGTCGTGGCAGTCGCCGCCGACGCGGCCATCGTTGCCTCGGCCCCCTCCGCCGGCCTGGGGCCGAGCCTGGCGGTCCTGGCCGCCACCGCGCTCGCGCTGCTGGCCCCCCCTGGTCCAGCTGCGCGTCATCGCCTCCGCGGAGCGCCTCCTGGACGAGCGGTGCGACCCCGCCTCCCTGGCGCGGCGGGGGGACGCCATGGGGCTGTCCGCCCCCATCCCGCGCAACGGGCTGTACCGCACGGAGGCCGTCCTGCTGCACCGCTACGGGATCGCGCTGGCCGACGTGGGCAGGCCGCGGGACGCCGCCGTGGTCCGCCGGCGCATCGAGGACGGCCTCGGCATGCGCCGGCGCCCCGCCCGCAGCATGGACTGCGCGGTGATGGCCATGCTCCTCGCGGACCTCTGCGCGCGGCTGGGAGACGCCGGGGCGGTCCGAGCATATGCCGACCAGTTCCTCGAGGGCATGGCGTGCGTGCCCCGGTCCGCCCGAGGCGGCATCGACGAGAGCCTGGAGGCCGTGGGAGGCGTGACCGTGCGCTCGTCCGCGGCGCTGTACCTCTCTCTGTCTGCTCGTGATGACGCCCTGGCGTCGTTCGGCGAGGCGGATGTCGCGAGGCTTGAGGGCCCGGGTGTCGGGCGCCGCCTGGCTGCCGAGGCGCGCATGGCCCTGGCGAAGGCCGCCGCGGCCCAAGGCGAGCGGGACCGGGAGCGGATGCTGCTCGGGCAGGTCGCGGCCGCGGCCCCCAGGATGCGCGTGGGGAAGCTGGCCGCGCGCCGCCTGGGAAGCTTTGAGGGCGGAAGCGTCGAAACCGATGGCTCGGGGTACGCTTTGGGGTACGGGTCGCTGTGCCTGGATGCCGCGGTCGACGCGCACGCGGCTGTCATGAAGGACTATGGGGGAGCGCGGTCGGCGCGTCCCTAGGCGTGTGGGTGCCATTTGCGCCGTGTGGGTGCGATTCGCTGCATGTGGGCGTCTTTCTCCCGGACCGGCCTCCCGCGACCTGCGGCTCCGTGGGCCGGCTGCGGGAGAATGGCACCCACACGGGTGGGGAACCGCGCCCACGGCGGGATCCTGCCCAGTTGGGGCCTCCGGCCTGGCGTGACCGGGCGGCACGTCAGGCACGCCAGGCTATGCCCGTCCCGCCGAGGTTGCGGGCTCCCGGGCCTCGGCGGGGTGCGCCGCGAGCCAGGCCGCGGCGTCACGCGCGGCCCGAATGCCCCCTCCCCGGGCCGCCACGGAGGCGAAGTGCTCGCGCGCGAGCGCCAGGTCGCCCTGGGCCGCGGCGAGGCGGGCGGCTTCGACGTCGGGCGACAGCCTCTGGATCGGCGTGATCGCAGCTTCCCGCATCGTGCCGATCGCCTTGCTGCAGAGCTCCCAGTCGTCGGCCTCGAGCGTGAGGCCGAAGTCTATGCCCGCGAGCACCAGCGCACCCGCCCTGGCCATCGCCCTGCTGGTCTGGAGAAGCGCCTCCACCTGCCCGCGCATGCGGGCGAGCTCCTCGTAGTCACCGCTGTGACGGGCGGCGTTGGCGCGCACGTTGCAGCACAGGACCCTCTGCGCCGTGCGCGGCCTGAGGTCCCGCTCGGCGTGGTCGACCCATTGGAGGGCGACGTCGTCGCGGCCGAGCTGCTGGGAGCATTGGGCGCAGATGATGGCGTAGGTGGCCTGCGCCCGCTTCCTGCCCTTGCGCTTCTCCATGACGATGGAGATGGCGTCGAGCATCTTCTGGGGGTCGAGGTCGGTGTGGAGTATCCCGTAGAACCCGCTGATGTCGCGGATGAGCAGGAGCGCGGTCAAGAAGATGACGGCCAGGAGGGCCACCACGAAGAAGGCGATGGCCCCGGGGTGCTCGATGTCCGGGCCCGCCCAGGCACGGCATGAGAACGCCAGCACGAGCACCGCCACCACGTACGCGGCCACGGTGAGCCTGCGCCGGCCCAGGAACCTTCCCGCCGCCTGCCGCGCGGTCAGGCCGGCGTACCTCGACTCCCCGGAGGGGACCATGAGCCTGGTGAGCCAACCTGAAGCCACGTGGCCTCGCCTCCCCGGGGCCGCCCCGCGGCGGCCTTCGCTCGTCTCCTCCCGCCCGTATGGTACCACGGCCGCACCGTGGCGCTTCCCCACTGTTCGACCGCGAGCAAACGGTGAAGCCGCCCGACTGTCCAACAAAGATGTTGCATGGCTGGGCAGTAGATTTTGGACAGTATCGTTGCAGGTGGCGTCCCGCACCAGCCCGAAGGTCTGGAACGATCCGGGAGGCTCGCGATGATGGCGGACGAAGGCCTGACGAGGGCCATCGAGGGCATGCCCGTGGTCCGTTGCCGAGATGCCGGAGCTCCCGCCGTCCTCTAGGCCTCGCTGCGTAACCGACCGGGGCATGTACCGGGGGCCCTCCAGTTTCGCGCGCCGGCCACGCCCAGTGCCTGCCCCGGCTCGCCGCGCGTCCGCCACGTCTGCACGGGCCCTACGATACGAACGACGAGAGGGCGGAGGAATTCCCGGCTCCTCCCGGCGTTCCTGAGCACTACAATGGTGACGGGGCACGCGGTGCCTGCGGGGCCTGTCTCCCGTGTCGCGCGTGAGCGGTGCCCTGACTCTGAGCGGCTGGCGTACCGGAGGGCCAAGGGAGTGCATGACGATGAGGGTGACGATAGAGGCCACGGCTTCGGCCCTGGAGGGGGAGTCAGAGTCCCTGTCGGGCAAGGTCGATGCCGCGGAGGAGCAGATCTCGAGGATGTCCAACGCCCTGCAGTCGCCGGAGCTCGCCGGCGAGGGGTACGCGGCGATCCGGAGCGTCGCCCAGGACCTCGCGGTGCCCGCCGCGAAGGCATACTACGTCGCGTTCGACGCCATGAACTCAGCGTGCACGGCCGACGCGCAGGAAATCAGGGGGCTTCCCCAGTCGTCCAGCGGCGTCTGCGACACGGACGAGCTCCAGAAGAAGATAGAGGCCGTCCAGAGCGACATAGAGGAGACCCAGAGGCGGATCGCCCAGAACCGCGCCAACGCGGGCGGCACGTCCGCGCGCGGGTCCTCCGGCAGCTCGTCCAGCAGCGCGAGCACGTCCCAGGACACCACTGCATACGTCAACGCGCAGGTCGACGAGGCCCTGCTGGAGAGCGACGAGGCGGAGAAGCAGGGCTACGAGGACGACCTCAAGAAGGCGCAGGAGTACGACGAGAACAGCGCCTCCACGTACTCCTCCGCCCAGGACGTCGTCTCCACCATGAAGTCCGCAGCCGACTCGGTGTCGTCCTACCTCGCCGGCAACGGCTACGGGGACACCTCCTGGGCCGCGGGAGTGGACGACGCCTACTCCACGGTGTTCGAGCGCAGGGTCGAGGAGTGCGAGCGGAGTATCTACCACGACGGCGGCATCGACAGGGGTGAGCTCTCCAAGCTCCTCGGAGGGGACGACCTCACCCCGTCCGAGGCGGAGGCCCTCGCGCGCGTGTGGGACGAGTACTCGGCTGAGGACGGGGCCGCCGAGGCGTTTGCCGAGGCGGGATCGAAGGATGGCCAGATGACTGGCGCATATGCGGCATTTGTGACCCAGGAGCTGGCCGATGTCTACAACACCAACATGCAGGGTGCCGACCCGAACGATCAGGCGTCCGAGGAGAAGAAGAAGCAGACGCTCCAGGCGATGGACGATGCTGTCAATAAGCTGTTCCCATCTATAGGCGCCACGGCGGCATCATATAAGGTCTCCGTGCTGCTGCCCAACGGCGTACTGTATACGAAGGAACACTCAGTTAGTGGAGACGTTGGTGGACCAGAGGGGCTTGCCGCTGAAATTAAGAAAGACTCGCATGGGAGGCCGGTAGCCGGCTCACTTAGCTTTGATCTGACTGGCGATGATTCGGCTGGTCCTGTCTTTGTTGATGAAGATGGGCAGGCTTGGGTAGGAGTTGAGACTAAAGGATCTGTAGGGAATGGGATAGAAGGCGAATCCCGAGTGCTCTTTGTATGGCACCCTATTAGTGGTTACAGTGCTGTGAGAGCAGAGGCTACAGTAAAAAAGGATACTGGTTCCACTTCTGCCTCTGTGACCGATAAAGAGACATTGGAATGGGGGGTCAAGCAGCCCGAGACGGGCGTGCAGCTCGACGGGGTGCTCATGCCGTCTGCCTCAGGGTCCCCCGTGCCGTCCACGCATACAAACGCGGTGCAACTGCCCGACGCGCAGACGGTTGGCGAAGGCGTGGCGGCTGCGGCAGGCACAGGCGTTGTGGCTTACGTGGTATTCAAGGTGGTGAAGGCTCTGTTTGGCTTTGCGGTCGCCGGCCCTCCCGGTGCGGTTGCCGGTGCCGCCTCGCCATAGCTGTCGCTGCCTAGAATTCGATGGCTCTGTGTGAGCGGAGTGCCGATAGAGAGTTAGGTGGAAACAGCATGGGGGAGTTCATGAGGAGGCACAGGCGCGACGCGCTGGTCGCCCTGGTCGCCCTCGCCGTGGCGCTCGGGGCCAGGGCCGCGCTCGACCGGGCCGGCACGGCCGGGGGCGGCGACGGCGGACAGGCCCAGGTGCAGGCCCAGCCCGCCGATGAGGGCACCACCGGTGGCGACCCCGGCCGGGACGCCGCGCCCGGCGCGGGGGGCGAGGAGGCCGCCATCGTCCCGGAGTCGGAGCGCGTCGCGCCGGAGGGCGCGAGGCGCCTGAGGCTCCCGGGGATGATGACGGGCGGCAGCGTCCCCAATGCCCAGAGGTACGCCCGCGACCTCCTCGACGCCTCGCCGAGGGCCTGCGAGGCGGCCTACGCCAACGAGGACGGCACGGTGGACGTCTGGCAGACTCGGGAGCAGTCGGAGGAGAACGTCCGCAGGGTCTCCGAGGAGCTGGGCTCGACCGAGGAGGAGCTCGCCGGGAAGGGCATCGCCCTGGAGGTGTCGGACGACCGCCGCTCAATCACCTTTACGGTCGGCGCCGACGCGAGCAGGGAGGACCTCGCCTACGGGATCTCCCGCGCGGTCCCCGGGGCGGCGTACCTGCAGGTGGAGGAGACCGGCGGCGAGGGCTTCGCGCTCTCCGTGGACGTGGTG